>JAIJMN010000253.1:0-2997 GCA_022735715.1 Prevotella sp. | reverse complement strand
TACAAGAAATTGCTGATATTGTGTTGCATTAATGCCTTTGTTTAATACTGCCTCATCCACCTCAAACTCGTGTATGGCTTTCAGATTCTTGCCTATCAGCCACACGAAAGGATTGAACCACTGTAAGATAATGGCGAATTGAAGAATGATGAGGTCTATGTAGTGGCGCAGGCGTATATGCTCCTGCTCATGCGTTAGTATGAAACTACGGTTGTTGGCATAGTCGTCGCAGCTCATCACAATGTAGTGGAAGAGACAGAACGGACTCGTTGCATAATCGGTGAGCACAATGGTGTTGCCTCTGTTGTCGGTGATATGCTCGCATTTGCGCAAACGCAGAATCAGAGAGGCGGTCTGAACAACTGTCATCGTGAATATTGCCACGACACCTATTATATATATACAGGTCGTAATGTCAGCCCAACTCCATACGGACTGTTCTTTTGCATCGCCGTTTATCAGTACTTCAGGCAACTGCACCGCCTGCCGAACCATGTCTACTGTCGGATTTGTACCACCGGTGAAGTGAACCAATGGAATAGCAAACGACATAATCAGACATCCAAGGATTACTATTCGGTTGAGCCGATGAAAAGTCTCTTTTTCGAGCAATGGTATAATGCAGGTGTATAGCAGAGCCAATGCCATGGCTGATTTTATAATATAAGGTAGTATCATAGTTCTTATTGTTTTGAAATGTCTCTTTTCTCCGTACCTTTGTCAATCAGACTTAGAATCTCCTCCAGTTCCTCGTCCGAGATGTTCTCTTCTTTCACAAAGAACGAAATGAGCGAGTGAAGACTGCCGCCAAAGAACGATTTCTTTACTTCCTTCATAGCATGGCGTGTGTATTCGGCTCTTGTTATGAGAGGAGAAAACACGTAGGTTTTGCCGCCCCCGTCACGCTTGTAAGAGCTGACGTACTGCTTGTGGGTGAGTATCTTCATAAACGTGGCGATAGTGGAGTAGGCAGGATGTGGCTCGGGGTAAGCATCGATTATCTCGTGCGTAGTCATACCGCAACCCTTGTCCCACAGAATGTTCATTATCTGCATCTCGGCACGTGTCAATGTATTGAAATCTTTCATGTTTATATATGATTGAGGGGTTTATCTAATGTTTTAGATTTTCTATTGGCAAAGATACTTTAAATGCCTATTCGTTGGTTGCGGATACACACAAAAACTGTTTGTGGAATATGGTTTTTAACGTATGTTGTTAGATATTAGTTTCGAATTATTAGATATTAACCGGCAATTTAAAAAAAATATCGCTCATGTTTTTACATTTGAGCGATATTTTTTATATGTTCTGATTATTTTATTTACATTTGCAACATATAAAACCATAAAACACTCTAATATGAAAGCATTAAGAACATTGACATCCGTTGTTTTCGCAATGATGGCGTTCGCTGCCAATGCCCAGGAAGGCACATGGAATGGTGAACTTAACGTTATGGGAAACAAAGTGCCCTTGGTATTTAATTTCTCTACTAACGGATGCACTATCGACTCGCCATCACAAGGAGTGAACGGCATTCAGGCAGAGAAGACCGTTAGGGATGACGGCACGATAAGCGTGAAAGTGGAAATGATAGGAGCTACCTTCGAAGGAAAGATGACAGATGGAGAGATAAAAGGAACGTTCGTACAGAATGGTTTCCCATTGCCGCTGACACTAAAACCCGGTAAGCTGGTGGTGAAACGTCCACAAACTCCCCTTCCGCCATTCCCATACAAGGAAGAGGCTGTGAGCTTCACAAATGCACAATATACATTTAACGGAACACTTACATTACCAGAGAACTACTCGAAGAACACTCCTGTGGTGCTTATGGTGACTGGTAGCGGACAACAGAATCGCGACGAAGAACTATTCAGCCATAAGCCATTTGCCGTGATAGCCGATGCCCTGGCTTGTCAGGGTATCGCCTCATTGCGTTATGACGACCGAGGATGGGGCGACAAGAGCGTCAACTTCGTTGATTTCACTACCGACGATTTCCGTCAGGACGCAGCTGCGGCAATACCATTACTGCGCAAGCGTTTCAACAAAGTGGGCATACTCGGCCACAGCGAGGGCGGCACCATTGCCATGATGCTTGCTGCAGAAGGCAAAGCCGACTTCATTGTGTCGCTTGCAGGAATGGCCATATCGGGCAAGGAGACACTCATCATGCAGAACCATCAAGCTATGACGGCCATAGGACTGCCAAAGGAAACGGTCGACTCCTACTGCAATAGTATCAGCAAGGCACTCGACGAGATTGCCAGTGGCAAGAAAGCAAACGAAATAAATATAGATGATGTGCCCGTAGCTCTCAAACCTATCACCATAAAAGCATTGCAACAAGCAGACACGCCGTACATACGCCATTTCTTGACTATAGACGTAGGCAAGCTACTGCCTAAAATAAAGTGCCCCGTATTGGCCCTCAATGGCACCAAAGACACACAGGTGGACTGTGACGCCAATATAACAAGACTTGAAAAGGGACTCACCAACTGCAAGCACTCTATAAAGAAAATAGACGGTGTCAACCATCTGTTCCAACATTGCAATACTGGCATAGTTACAGAATACCAACAAATAGAAGAAACCATTGCACCGGAAGTGCTGCAGGTGGTGGCGAAATGGATTAAGAGTGAATCCTTACCTACATGACACAGTCGGTTGATGTCATCGTCAAAAGTGTCACGGTTGATGGCACGGGCACGCATCGCTGACTTGTAGTTATAGATGGTTTGGGTAGAATAAAACAGTAGCGTGGCTATCTCCTGACTGTCGGTCACTCCGAGACGCATCAAAGCATAAATGCGTGATTCGGTAGTAAGACAGTTGAGAGATGGTTGCGCTATTTTTGCTTCAGGCAGAAGCAGACTGTTCAGTTCATCAACAAAGCCAGGGTATAGTTCAATGAATGCTCGGTCGAAACGTGTATAGAAGGTAGTGGCTTCCTCCTCGGCAAGTTTGTATCTGTTGATGGTCTTCAAC
>JAIJMN010000022.1:0-19645 GCA_022735715.1 Prevotella sp. | reverse complement strand
AATCGCCAAACATTCACCCCTGAATATAAAATCTCAGCATAAATTGAAAATAATGGTCAAAACATTTGGATATTAACATAGAAAGCGATTTGGGTTAAAAGAACACTCGTTAAGGGTTCTTGTATAAGTATTGGTTAATAAGAAAGGGATGCTTTCCATGCGATATGGAAGGCATCCCAATTTTTTTTGTTTGCTATTGTTTATTTCATGTGCATGTCGGCAATATGCTTGAATCCGTTAAGGAAGTCGCGTGCAGCCATGCGTTTCTTTCCAGCCGCTTGCAGTTCTACTATGTCGAGCCATTCGTCGTTGGTTGCAACCATCAGATGATTGCTTTCTGTCTTAAGTGTTCCTGGTGCTACGCCAGCACAACTTGTACCCGTTTTTGCAGTCTTGAAAATCTTCATTACGCTTGCATCTGTCTTTTCTGTCTCGCTGTTAGATGCAAGTGTGGTCCACGTACCGGGATAAGGACTGAGTCCACGCACAAAGTCGTAGATGCGTTTGGCGTTATTGTTCCAGTCAATCTGACAAGTCTCCTTGAATATCTTGGGTGCAGCCTTCAGTTCTATGTCCTCACGTTGAGGTTGTGAAGGAACATTGCCGTCGGTAGAAATAACAAGGTCGACAGTGTCCTGACATATGCCTGCGCCCAATTCCATAAGTCCGTCATAAACGTATTCCACATCAGCGTCGTCTGGAATGGGGAATTCGCGCTGCATGATGATGCGTCCGGTGTCTATATCATGGTCGAGGAAGAAGGTTGTGACACCCGTCTTAGTCTCACCGTTGATGACTGCCCAGTTGATAGGAGCAGCTCCGCGGTATTGCGGCAGCAATGCGGCATGCACGTTGAACGTACCAAATCGTGGCATATCCCATACCACCTCGGGCAACATACGGAACGCAACCACCACCTGAAGGTCGGCATTATACGAGCGCAACTGCTCTATAAATTCAGGATCTTTCATCTTTACCGGTTGCAGTACTGGCAATCCGTACTCCAAAGCATATTCCTTAACAGCTGAAGCACGCAGTACAGATCCGTGGCGTCCTACGGGTTTGTCGGGTTGTGTAACAACCGCTACAACATTATATCCGTTCTCCACAAGCAGCTTGAGCGAACCCACAGCAAACTCAGGAGTTCCCATAAATACTATGCGTAAGTCTTTCTTTTCCATCGTTTCTTTTATTGTTTTGTATGCAAAGGTAGTGTTTTTTCGTTGTATCGTTGACGGTTTGTGCTTAAAAATACGTAACTTTGCGTGTTGTATAAGAAGTAAACACACACTAAAATATTAAAAAACGATGACACAGAAAGAAGATATCAAGAATGCCATTGACGCAATGAAGAAGGGTGGGGTGATACTCTATCCTACAGATACTGTTTGGGGATTGGGCTGCGATGCCACCAATGCTGAAGCTGTAGCTAAAATCTACAAGATCAAACAGCGTGATGATTCCAAGGCGCTAATATGCCTTGCCGACTCCGTTGACCGTGTACAGCGTTATGTACGCGATGTTCCTTCGGTGGCATGGGACCTTATGGAATTGTCAGACAAACCAACGACAGTTATTCTTGACGGTGCCGTAAACCTTGCCACTAATCTCATTGCAGAGGATGGCAGCATAGGATTGCGCGTCACCAACGAACCTTTCTCAAAAGAGTTGTGCTATAGATTTCAGAAAGCCATAGTCAGCACAAGTGCCAATATAAGCGGTGAACCTGCCGCCCAGAACTATTGCGACATATCGCCTGAGATACTTGAGGCTGTAGATTATGTCTGCTGGACCCGTCGGCAGGAACATAAGCCGCACAAGCCGAGCAGTATCATAAAGCTTACCAAGGATGGTAGGGTAACAATTATCAGAAAGTAAGAGATGCAACAATCGGTTTCAAGCACTTCAGCAATAAGAAGTCTTGGATTGCGACTCTACCAATGGCGTATAAAGCACCTTAGTGATCGTCAGGCCACGATAATCCTGGCTTTCTTCATCGGCTTCTTCGCCTCGGTAGCCGCATTCCTTCTGCACTCGCTCATACACGAGATACAGCAGTTGCTCACGTCGCGTTTCCATGCCAACACGTTCAACTGGATGTACCTTATGTTTCCTGTTGTAGGTATATTCTTGACTTCGTTGTTTGTACGCTACGTTGTCAAGGACAACATTTCGCACGGTATCACACGTATTCTATACGCCATATCATCCAAGCAGTCGCGTCTTAAGGCTCACAACTGCTGGACTTCGGTAGTTGCATCAGCCATAACAATCGGTTTCGGTGGTTCGGTAGGAGCCGAGGCACCTATCGTACTTACGGGTTCAGCCATCGGTTCCAATCTTGGACGATTCTTCCGTATGGACAACAAGACGCTCATGCTGCTTGTAGGATGTGGTGCCGCAGCCGCCATAGCCGGTATCTTCAAGGCCCCGATAGCCGGACTTGTGTTTACGCTCGAAGTCCTTATGGTAGACCTTAGTATGGCTTCGCTGCTGCCAATTCTTACGGCTGCCGTCACAGCTACGTGCTTTACATACGTATTTATGGGCAGTGACTCGCTCTTCACCTTTCATCTTGACAGCGGATGGGTAGTAGAACGTGTACCTGCCAGCATCATTCTTGGAGTAGTATGCGGTCTTGTCAGCCTCTACTTCATACGCTCCATGTCGGTATGCGAGGGCATTTTCGGGCGGATGAAGCAGCATCGTTGGGGCAAGTTGGCATTAGGCGGACTGATGTTGAGTTCGTTGATATTCCTCTTCCCTGTACTTTATGGTGAAGGATATAGCGCCATCAACATTCTGCTCAACGGTTCGAGCGAAGCCGACTGGAACGAAGTGCTCAAGAATTCAATGTTCTATGGCAACGGCCATTTGCTTATACTCTTCATAGCATTAGTCATAGTAACAAAGACCTTTGCCACGGCAGCCACCAATGGTGGAGGCGGTTGCGGTGGAACGTTCGCCCCGTCACTGTTCGTCGGTGCATTCAGCGGATTCCTCTTCTCACGTCTTTGGAATATGTATCAGGTAGGAACGTACATTCCCGAGAAGAACTTCACATTGCTCGGAATGGCTGGCGTGATGGCAGGTGTAATGCATGCTCCGCTCACTGGCATCTTCCTTATCGCTGAGATAACCAACGGCTACGACCTCTTTATGCCGCTTATGATAGTGGCGGTAAGTTCGGTTATGACGATAAGCATCTTCGAGCCTCACAGCATTTATGCCATGCGACTGGCACGTGAGGGCAAGCTCGTCACTCACCATACAGACAAGTCGGTGCTCACGCTTATGAGTATGGACAGCTTGATAGAGCGCGACTATACAGCCGTAGACCCCGATATGCCGCTTGGACGATTGGTCAATGCCATATCAAAGAGCCACACCAGTTTTATTCCGGTGCTCAATGCTGCAGGTTCAATACTGGGTGAGATAGACATTACGAAGATTCGCCACGTCATGTTCCGTGCCGAGTTGTACAATAAGTTAACCGTTAGTCAGCTTATGCAGCCAATTGCAGCACAGGTAGCCGAGGGTGATTCGATGGAAGAAGTGATGCGCAAGTTCGACCTTAAGGGCACGAGCTATTTGCCGGTAGTGAATACGGCAGGTCATATAACGGGATACATATCGCGCTCACGTGCCTATAGTATGTATCGCAAGATGGTGGCTGACTTCTCTAATGAGTAAGTTTTTCAGTTGAAAATTGAGAGTTTTTTTTGTTGAGAATTGAGAGTTTAGAGTTGAGAGTTGTGATAAGCTTGGGCATAAAGTTTTAAGCTATATATTAGTCAATACATAATATCAACATTACATATCATAACTCTCAACTCTCAATTCTCAACTTTCAACTAAAAATTATTTGCAGTTCTTCAAGTCGTGTATTGTCTTGATTGGGTCGGCTGCCTTGAATATGTAGCTGCCGCTTACCAATACGTCGGCTCCAGCCTCTACCAGCAGTGGTGCGGTCTTGTCGTTAACGCCACCGTCAATCTGAATCAGTGCCTTGCTGCCTTTCTCCTCAATCATTTTCTTCAGTCGGCGTGTCTTGTCCACGATGCCGGGAATAAACTTCTGTCCGCCGAAACCAGGGTTAACGCTCATGAGCAGCACCATGTCAACATCGTTGATGATGTCCTCGAGCATGCAGATAGGAGTAGAAGGATTGAGTGTAACGCCGGCTTTCATTCCAGCGGCATGTATCTCCTGAACGGTGCGGTGCAAGTGTACGCACGCCTCGAAGTGTACGTTCATCATCATGGCACCCGTAGCAGCCACCTGCTTGATGTAGTTTTCGGGATGTACAATCATCAGATGCACGTCGAGCGGCTTCTTGCATTCCTTAGCTACAGCCTCTATTACGGGGAAACCGAAAGAGATGTTGGGTACGAATACGCCGTCCATAATATCCAGATGAAGCCAGTCGGCCTCGCTGTTGTTGATCATTTCGATGTCCTTCTTGAGGTTGATGAAGTTGGCAGACAGCAGTGAAGGTGAGATAAGTGTTTCCATATAAGTGATGTTCTTTTTTATAAATTAGTTTTAAGCAATTAGTTTGTCATATACGCTTCGTTTTGTCCGTCGCCTTTCATCACCCGATAGGCGTATGCTATCTGGCGTATGATGTTCAGCGTAAGTTCTGAGGGTTGAGCCTCGTCTGGGGTAAAAATCTTCATAGGCGAAATGTTTTGTTTGTTGTTACGTCTTTATTATCATTAACGACGATGATTGTTTATTATTATATTCAGGTGCATTTTATTTTTTCCCTATATAATAAAGGTGTAACAATACAATTATACAGTCAGAATACGTCAAATCGAACAAAATATCAGTGATTGGATAAAAAAGTCTTCAAAAAACTTGTGGATTAATAATTATTTCTTACTTTTGCAATCGAATATATTACTAATTAAAAGAATACAGTATATGAATAATGCACAGCTTACATTCTGGTGGTGGCGTAGCTCAAGATCTGAAAAGTCGTGAGAAGATAGCACCTACGCATTATTTTCGTATATAGAGATAATAAGACAGGCCTGCCGCTCACGCGACAGGTCTTTTTTTTATATCCGTATTCAAGGGAGTTATAACAGTTGACAACATTTAAAAGGATAATAATATGGCAACAATGAAGTTGATTTTGGAAAAGGTGCTTGGCGGAGAGAAGCTCAGTCGTCAGGAGACAAAGGACATTCTTCTTGGTATAACACGCGACGAATATCCCAGCGAACAGATTTCGGCACTGCTCACTGCGCTCCAGATGCGTGACGTAACGGTAGACGAACTGCTTGGATTTCGCGACGGAATACTCGAAACGGGAGTTCCTGCCGTACTCGACTGCGACCGTTACATCGACGTTGTAGGCACCGGAGGCGACCGCAAGAACACATTCAATATTTCCACCACTTCATGTTTTGTCATAGCAGGAGCAGGATATAAGGTGGCAAAGCACGGCAACTATTCTGCCACGTCTACATCCGGAGCGTCGAACGTTATCGAACAGCATGGCGTGAAGTTCACAGCCGATATAGACAAGCTCAACCGTTCCATCAACGAGTGCGGCATAGTATATCTGCATGCACAGCTCTTTGCCAAGGCAATGAAGTTTGTCGGCCCGATACGCAAGGCGTTGCAGTTTCCTACTTGCTTCAATCTGCTCGGTCCGCTGGTCAATCCTTCGCAGCCCAAGTGTCAGCTGTTGGGCGTGGCCACACTCAGTCAGATGAAGCTCTACAGCGAGGTCTACCATCGTCTGGGCGTAGACTATGCCATAGTAAACAGCATCGACGGATACGACGAGATTTCGCTTACGGGCGACTTCAAGGTAGCCACCAATAGCTATGAGCGCATCTTCTCGCCCTCCGATATTGGTATGCAGAAGGCATTGCCCGAAGAACTCGTAGCAGGTGCCACCGAAAAGGAAGCCGCCAAGATATTCGATGCCGTGCTTGAAAACCGTGCATTGCCAGCCCAGAAGAACATCGTTATAGCCAATGCGGCATTCGGAATCCAGACATTCGAACGCGGACAGAAACCCATTGAGGAATGTATAGACATAGCACGCGAGTCGATAGAGAGCGGACGAGCACTGGCAACGTTCAAAAAGTTTAGGGAGATTAATGGATAAAGGCTCTACCCCCAGCCCCTCCCCAGCAGGGAGGGGAGCGGTATGTGCTAGAGCTTATGGCATTTAACCGTCGGTTGACAATATATAAAATACAAATCCAATCAATTCCCACACTTCGGAAGTGGAATTGTAGCAGAGATTTCAATCATTATGGATATATTAGAAGAAATCGTAGCACGCAAGCGTGTCGACCTCGAACAGATGAAGGCACGCCACACCGAGCGCACCATACACCAGGAGGTAGAGCTACTTATGCAGCAAGGCATTGCAGTGCCGTCGATGAGCCAGGCTCTGAAGAGCAGTCAGACGGGCATAATAGCCGAGTTCAAACGTCGCTCACCGTCGAAGGGATGGATAAAGCAGGATGCCGATTCGGCACAGATTCCATTGGGCTATCAGCAGTCGGGAGCTTCGGCTCTGAGCATACTCACCGACACTCCTTACTTCGGAGGCGACGACAGCGACATACTTAAGGCACGCAAGAGTGGCGTTACGCTACCTATACTCTATAAGAATTTCGTCATCGACGAATACCAGCTCTTTCAGGCTCGGCTCTGCGGAGCCTCGGCTGTGCTTCTGATTGCAGCCTGTCTGAAGAAGGATGAGTGCCGTGCTCTGCTCAATATGGCGCACGACTTGAACCTTGAGGTGCTGCTCGAAATGCATAGCGAAGCCGACACCGAATATGCCGACTTGCAGCCTGATATGTCGGGAGTGAACAATCGTAACCTCGGGACGTTTCACACCGATGTGCAGACATCGTTCCGTCTTGCCAGTCGTCTGCCCGAAGACACTTGCCGCGTAAGTGAAAGCGGACTGAAGGATGCCGCCGCTCTTGAGGCTTTGCGCATGGCTGGCTATCATGGTTTCCTCATGGGCGAACGCTTTATGAAGGAAGAAAACCCGCCTTTGGCGCTCAAGCAAATGCTACAGAAATAGCGGTGCAGAACATGCCGTTTCCGAAAGGACTCCTTTTGCACTACAAAAGGACTCCTTTTACAATGCAAAAGGACCCCTTTTTGTAGGCAAGATATAAATCACTGAAAATCAACGTAATACAAATCGCAAAATGAGCAATACGATTAAACCACTTATTAAGGTGTGCGGAATGCGCCAGCCCGACAACATACGTGCCGTGGCTCAGCTGCCCATCGACTACATGGGATTTATATTCTATCCCAAGAGCAGCCGCTATGTCGACATGAAGCGCGTGCGCACCGGACTCATGCCCGATCTTGCCGATGCCGACATGAGCCATGCCACCGATGCCAGTCAGATGCGCCACATTGATAGAGTGGGGGTGTTTGTCGATGCTACGGTGCAGGACATCATAACGCATGTAGTGGCTTTCAAGCTTGACGCAGTTCAGTTGCACGGCTCCGAGTCGCCCACGTTCATACGCAATCTGCGCTCTACCATCGTGCCCGACATACGTCCTGAGCTGAAGATATTCAAGGCTATGAGCATAGCCTCTGCCGACGACATTGCACGTTGCGCACAGTACGAGGGCTTGGTCGACATGTTTGTCTTCGACACAAAGTGTACGAGTTATGGCGGAAGCAGCACGCAGTTCGACTGGTCGTTGCTCGACAGCTATCAAGGCACAGTGCCCTTCCTGCTGAGCGGAGGCATAGGGCCGGACGATGCCGAACGCATCAAGGCAATAAGCCATAAGCGGTTTGCAGGCGTCGACCTTAATTCGAGATTCGAGACCGAGCCGGCTCTGAAGGATGTCAGGTTGCTCGAAGAATTTATAGGGCGATTGCTCAATATATAGATAATCTAAAAAATAAAAGCCATAGGATATGAATAAGATAAACAGATTGTTTTCAGAATGTGGCGACCGCAAGCTATTGTCGCTGTATTTCTGTGCCGGCTTTCCCGAGAAAGACATGACAGCCGATGTAATACTCGCCATGCAGCGCCACGGCATAGACATGATTGAGGTGGGAATACCATTCAGCGACCCTCTGGCTGACGGTTCGGTGATACAGAGTGCAGGAACCGTTGCACTGAAGAACGGCATGACGCTCGAAACGCTTTTCGACCAGCTTGATGCAATCAAGTCGCAGGTGAATATCCCGCTGGTGCTTATGGGCTATCTCAATGTCATCATGCACTACGGATATGAGCGCTTCTGCCAGCGTTGTGTAGAGTGCGGCGTTTCGGGATTCATCATTCCCGACCTTCCGTTCGACGACTATCTCAATGAGATAAAGCCGCTTGCCGACCGCTACAATCTGCGTTGCATCATGATGATAACGCCCGAGACGTCTGAGGAACGCATACGGTTTATCGACCGCCATACCGACGGATTCATATATATGGTCAGTTCGGCAAGCATAACCGGTGCGCAGCAGAACTTCGACGAGGCCAAGCAGCAGTACTTCCAGCGCATCAATGCCATGAATCTGCACAATCCGCGCATGATAGGATTCGGCATCAGCAACCGCCAGACGCTCGAAAGCGCGCAGAACAATGCAGCCGGTGCCATCATAGGCAGCAAGTTCGTCACTCTGCTTCGTGCCACAGGCAATGCCGACGAGGCACTCAGCCAGTTGTTCGACGCATTGAGGAATTAATTACACCTTATTATATAATAACCAAAACACAAAATATTATGACATTAGCAAAACCTAAAAACGGATTTTACGGTCGTTTCGGCGGCGCCTACATACCTGAGATTCTGCACAAATGCGTTACCGACTTGCAGGAGGCTTACATACCTATCATTGAGAGCGAGGAGTTCAAGAACGAGTATCGCGCACTCTTGCGCGACTACGTAGGTCGCCCCTCACCGCTGTATTACGCCCGTCGTATGAGCGAGAAGTACGGATGCCAGCTCTATCTGAAGCGTGAAGACCTCAACCATACGGGTGCGCACAAGATAAATAATACCATCGGGCAGATTCTCATGGCTAAGAATATGGGCAAGACACGCATCATTGCCGAGACCGGAGCCGGACAGCATGGCGTGGCTACTGCTACTGTCTGCGCATTGATGGATATGGAGTGTGAGGTGTTTATGGGCAAGACCGATGTGGAGCGCCAGCACACCAACGTGGAGCGTATGCGTATGCTTGGTGCCAAGGTGCATCCCGTCACCACCGGCAACATGACCCTCAGCGACGCATGTTCGGAGGCTATACGCGACTGGTGTTGTCATCCGCAGGACACATTCTACATCGTCGGTTCGACAATGGGCCCGCATCCCTATCCCGACATTGTGGCTCGTATGCAGAGTGTCATCTCCGAAGAACTGAAATGGCAGCTTCAGGAGAAGGTGGGTCGTGACTATCCCGACTGCCTTGTGGCTTGTATCGGCGGCGGAAGCAATGCTGCCGGAACGATATACCATTATGTTGACAATCCGAAGGTGAAGATGGTGCTGGCTGAAGCAGCCGGTCATGGCATCGACACCGACTACACCGCTGCCACAATACATTGCGGCAAGGAGGGCATCATTCACGGTGCGCGCACCATGGTGATGCAGACTGAGGACGGACAGATTAAGGAGGCGTTCACCATTTCTGCCGGTTTGGACTATCCGGGCATTGGTCCTATGCATGCCAATCTTGCCCAGCAGGGACGCATAGACGTTCTGGCCATTAAGGACGATGAGGCCATTCGCGCCGGATACGAACTCACCCGCATGGAGGGTATCATCCCTGCCATAGAGTCGGCACACGCCATTGCGGCGTTGCAGTACCTTAAGTTCAAGAAGGGCGATGTGGTGGTGCTCACCGTGAGCGGTCGTGGCGACAAGGATGTGGAGACTTATCTCAATAACAAGCAAATGGCTGGCGAATATGGAAACTTCTAAATTCAAATACAATACTGTGTCGTGCGACATGCTCGCCGACATGTACACACCCGTTTCGGTATATATGCGCATGCGCTATCGTGGCGTGCAGAGTGCGCTGATGGAGTGTAGCGACTATCACGACCGTTCGAGCAGCCGCTCGTTTGTAGCCACTCACCCGATAGGCAGCATAGCCATTGGTCATGGCGTAGCTACATTATCGCTGCCAGGCGGTAGCGTATTGCGTCGCAACATCGACGATGACTATACCTGCGATGTTGCCATCAACGAGTTTATGCAGCACTTCGACATCAGCGGCGAACATTCGGATGTGTTCGGATTGTTCGGTTATACCACGTTCAATGCGGTGCGCTACTTTGAGCACATCAATGTTAAGGACGAGACGCAGAAGGAGAACGATGCGCCCGACATATTATATATAATGTATAGGGACATTGTTGTTATCGACCATTTCAACAGTCGCATGACGCTCGTCACACTCGGTGGCGACGATGCTCTTGACGCTATGAAGCTGTCGCTCGATTCGGCTGTGGGTCAGGACTACGGATTTCGTGCTGTAGGCGAGTGTACTTCGCCGCTCACCGACGACGAGCATCGTGCCAACATACGACGCGGAATACAGCACTGTCTGCGTGGCGATGTGTTTCAGGTGGTCATTTCGCGCCGCTTCATACAGCATTTTGAGGGCGATGACTTCAAGCTCTACCGCACGTTGCGCAGCATCAACCCCAGTCCTTATCTGTTCTACTTCGACTTCGGAGGATTCCGCATATTCGGTTCTTCACCCGAAACTCACTGCCGTATAGAGAACCGTAAGGCATACATCGACCCCATTGCGGGCACTACACGACGTACGGGTGATGCCGATGCCGACCGCCGTGCTGCCGAGTTCCTGCGCAACGACCCTAAGGAGAATGCCGAACATGTGATGCTGGTTGACCTCGCACGCAACGATCTCTCGCGCAACTGTCACGATGTTAAGGTTGATTTCTATAAGGATTTGCAGTATTACTCACACGTGGTGCATCTCGTAAGCCGTGTCAGCGGACAACTTGATGAGGGGGCAGATGCCGTAAAGACATTCATCGATACGTTCCCTGCGGGCACGTTGTCGGGTGCGCCCAAGGTGCGTGCAATGCAGATCATTTCCGAACTCGAGCCTCACAACCGTGGTGCTTATGGCGGATGTGTAGGATTTATCGGACTCAACGGCAATCTGAATCAGGCCATTACAATACGCACGTTTGTAGGCCGTGGCGGCGAACTGTGGTTTCAGGCTGGTGGTGGCATAGTGGCTAAGAGCAACGTTGAGTATGAACTGCAGGAAGTGAACAACAAATTAGGAGCATTAAGAAAAGCAATAAAAGAAGCTGAGAAATGAAAATAGTGATTATAGACAACTACGACTCGTTCACATACAACCTCTCCCATCTGCTCAAAGAGCTGGGAGCGGAGATCGAGGTGGTTCGTAATGACAAGTTCGAGTTGAAGGATTTGGAGCAGTACGACAAGATTGTACTAAGTCCCGGACCCGGCATACCGTCAGAAGCAGGCTTGCTGCTCGACGTGATACGCACATACGCCGGACGCAAACCTATACTTGGCGTGTGTCTCGGACATCAGGCTATAGGCGAAGTGTTCGGTGCGAGTCTTGAAAATCTTAAAGAAGTGTATCACGGAGTGCAAACCGAGGGTACGCAGTTGGGCAACGACTACATCTTTGAAGGTCTGCTCGAACGTGTCATGATGGGACGCTATCACAGTTGGGTGGTAGCAAAAGATTCTGTGCCAGAATGCCTTGAGGTGACAGCCATGTCTGACGATGGCGAGATAATGGCTATGCGTCATCGTCAGTACGACATCCATGGCATACAGTTTCATCCCGAGAGCGTGCTCACACCAGAGGGTAAAACGATAGTTGGGAACTTCCTAAAACACTGATTTTAGGAAATCCCCAACTGTATATCGGATAATTCTGTCTTACATATTTATATTGACAACTGCAGTGTCATACCGTATGTCTTTGCCATGCGTCGCATGTTTAGCACAGCGTAACGCATGCGTCCGAGAGCGGTGTTGATGCTACAGTTTGTCGTTTCGGCAATCTCCTTGAACGACAACTGCTGATAGAAGCGCATATATACTACTTCGCGCTGTATCATAGGAAGCATGTCGAGCAGTCGGCGCACATCCTTCAGCGTCTGACTGTTGACGTATTGGTTTTCGATATTGCCTACAACCAAGCTCGGATCGCTGACGTTTGAGAGGTCATTGTCTTTGTTGGCTTCGACAAAGTGGAATTGTGCCAGACTGCGATACCAGTCCATCACGGTGTTGTGGGCAATACGCATGAGCCATCCGCCAAACTTGCCCGACGTGGTGTAGCGCCCGTCCTGCATGTATGCTATAGCCTTCACGAACGTATCTTGAAACAGATCTTCGGCTGTTTCACGGTCGTGTACAATAAAAAGGATGTATGAGTATATGTTCGACTGATTGCGAAGCAACAGCAAATCAAAAGCGCGGTTGTTCCCATCGATATATGATAATGCCAACTCTTCGTCGGTCATATCCTGTATTTTCTTCATTTTTCTCTGTTTTTGATTGAGTAAATGTGTTCCGATAGGCAATTGTCTCGCTTTTTGATGGTTTGTTTTAAAATATCTTATCGTATGCAAAGATAAAAACTTTTGACGAAAATGCCAAAAGTTTTTATCTTTTAATGAATTTACTAAAATATTATTGTCTTGTGTCTTACTGCTGTGTTGCAGCTCTTCATGTACTATTTTACTACTATCTTCTTTCCTCGTACTATGTACAGTCCGGGTGCAACTGTCACGTGCTTGGCTGTGTTTGCTTCGGTAATCACGTCGCAAACCTTGCTGCCATCAATGCGGAATATCGGCAGACGCTCAGCTTTTTCGGTAAGGATTGTTATCTCGCTCGTACCACCAATCACGTAGCTTGAAGCCGAATCCGTAACTCCACTTATTGCGTTGGGCTTGCCTGCAATGTAGACGAGGGGATATATGGCTGCCATTTCATAGCTTCCTACTTCTATGCCATTGTTCAATAAATAGTATGTAATGTTAGGTATTTTAGATGTGATGTTTATTCATTCCGCGGTTTCTGTATTGAACAGACGTATATCGCCATACATTGTGTTACTGCCGACTTGTTCCGGAGTGTATGAATATGATATGGTTGTGACGCTGCCATTTCCAGGAATCTTTATAGTTCTTTCAGTATATGGACCTCTATTTGTTTCGGCGTTTATGGCTATTGTCCAACATTTCACACTTGCTGTTACTCCATTGTTCTTTATGTAGTATGTGAATTCAGCTTTATCATCGTCAACTTTGGGAGCCTTTACGATAAGTAACTGTTCAAAATTAATTTTACAAATATGAATAATTCACGAATAAGTTCGTACCCACAGACACCAAGGCCCTGTTCGTACAATAGAAAAGCGAGTCCGTAGTGTCTCTATAGTGTAAAAATAAAAAATACGCAAACATTTGAGTCCTTAGTAACCATATTGAACTCAAATATTTGCGTATTTGTTGCTTTTATGTTTTAAAGTGGAGATTGTTTTGTTAGAAGATTCCCCACTTCTTCTTGCGCTTTGGAGCCTCGTGCGAATTGAGCGAAGGGTGTGCGTTGCGTATCACGTCATTCCATGTCATATTGTTGTGCACCATCTGGTAGATCATTCCCCAGTCGGGCAAACCTCCAAGATTGCGGTCGTCGATAAACAGATCTGCTTTCAGCTTGCGCGAGAAATGATTGTTGTTGGTCATTGTCTCTTCCGGATAGTCGCGGTTGACGGCATAAAATTCAATGCCACGTTCGCGACACCAGTTGACAGCTTCGTCCAAAAGCTTGCCCTCACGTACGCTCCACAATATCACTTTATGGCGTTCGGCAATGAGCATACGAATCGTTTCGGTAGCGAAAGGAATCTCCTCGCCAATTGCTGGATATTTATGTTCGACAATAGTACCGTCGAAATCTAATGCAATTACCATATATATATATAATGTGTGTACTTATTATATAATGTCTATTTTTGTTATGCTTTTATTGACTTGTCGTTCTTGTTGCCATAGCCACTGTTGCCGTAGTTGCCATAACTTCCGTACGATCCAAAGCTACCATAACCAACATTGCTACCACTATTGCCGTATTGTCCGTACTTGCCGTACTTGCCATAGCCGTAATAGTAGCCGTATTTCTTCTTCGACATGTCGATACCGTTGATAACGATAGACACCTTTGGCAGCTTATGATCTGCACTCAGGCCGTTGATGAGGTTGAAACTTGACTTTGGAGTGTAGTCGGCGCGACACATATATACTGTAAGGTCGGCAACACGGGCTATTTGCAATGTGTCAGTAACGAGTCCTACAGGAGCTGTATCGATAATCACGTAGTCGTATTTCTGCTTGAGTATGTCGAATATAGCGTCGAGCGACTTGCGTGTAACAAGCTCGGCTGGGTTTGGCGGGATTGGTCCTGCCATCAAGAGATCGAGGTTCTTGTTGACACCTGAAGGTATAATCTGGCTGTCAATGTCAGCTTCTGTAGGCTCAGACTTTACAAGCAGATTGGTAATGCCATGTCGATAGTCGTTGATTTCGAACAGTTCGGCAAGTCGAGGCTTGCGTATGTCAAGACCAATAAGTATCACTTTCTTGTCTAGCAGAGCAAAGCTTACTGCCAGATTGGCTGCTGTGAACGTCTTGCCTTCGCCCGATGTGGTAGATGTGAACATCACGGTCTTCTTGCCTTCGGGCAACAGGAATTGGATATTACTACGCATTGAGCGGAATATTTCTTCCATAAGATTGTTCTCGTTCTCATGTATCACGATGTCGGCCTTTGTCTTTGCAGTGTCGCTTGCTATTGCAACGTCACCGATAATGGGCAGCGATGTGAGGCTTGCTACATCGTCGTGACCCTCTATCTTGTATCGGAAGAATTTGATGATGAACAATATTCCGACAGGAATAGCAAGTCCCAGAACAAGCGCAATGAGAAGGATTATAGCACCCTTGGGGCTTATCTTGCCATTGTATTGCGGTTCGTCAATCAGTTTACCCTTATCGGCAGTGGCAGCAAGTGAGATCGAGTTCTCCTCACGTTTTTGCAATAACATAAGATACAGACCCGACTTTACCTCCTGCTGGCGACCTATCTGAGTAAGAATACGTTCCTGCTCGGGGGTAGAAGCAATCTGGCTTGCATAGGTGTTGAACTGCTGCTGAATGCTGTTACGCTGAATTTCGTTATTGCGTTGAGCCTGACTCATAGCGCGACGAATGCTTGATGTCAGTTCGTCGAGTTGTGCTGTGAGTGGCAACACGGCTGGAGAAGTCTCGCTTGCACTACGCAACAGGCGGTTGCGCTGCATAACAATCTCATTGTATTTGTTGATGAGGTTGGCTGCAGTAGGGTCGGTTAAGCCTACATTAGAAGGTAGAGTCTGGTACTTGTTGGACGGTTCGTTCATGTACTCGGTGATGCTATACAGCAGTTCTATCTGTGTATTCATCTCTGCAAGTTTCTGATTGAAAGCGTCGGTATTGGCTACTGCCGATGTAGAATTAATCTTCGGGTCGACAATACGATAATGACGTTTGGTCGATTCGAGATTGCCTTCAGTCTGTCCAAGCTCGCTGTTAATCTTCTCCAGACGAGTATTGATGAACTGTTCGGTACGCAGAGCTATCTCGTTCTTGTCCTCATTGGCCTGACGGTTGTAGCATTCAGCCAACTGCTTAAGATAGTCGGTGGCACGTTTGGGCATTTCGTCATTCAATACAAGCTGTGCGATAGTAGTAGTCTTTGACGTCTGGCTTACCGAAAGACTCTTCGTATATTTCACTGCAGCCATAGTCGGCGACATGATACAAATCTTCAGAACCTTGCCTTCGGGCAGAGCTTTGGCTTCGGTGTGCTTGAGCGAGATGATGCCGACGCTTGTGTTGATGCTGAAAGGCAGACGGTCGGCAGTACGGTCGATAGTATATTTCACCGGCTTGGCGCTTTCGTCGTCGTCCGATATGTTCTTGTACTTGCCCGTAATGTGGTATCTGCCATCCTGATATTTGACTTCAAGGAATACTGGGAACTTGAGTTTCTCAAGATGTATAGGGTCAATATCTGCGCTTATCGGCTCATTACCATATATAATATTGTCCTTGATGCGTCCCTCTTTCTTATATGTGACATACAGTTTGAGGTCGCGACAAGTCTGTTCGGCAAGTCTTGCCGACTTGAGTATCTCCATCTCGTTGTCGATACCAGCCGAGTTGGTCATTATGCCGAGCGTGCTTGATGTCATCAATGCGCTCTTGCCCGAGCGTGAAGTTTGAGAGTCGTCGTCCTTGATAAGCAACTTTACGCTTGCCTGATATATAGGAGTGGCGTATCTCAGATAGCAGAACGCCAAGCCGAGACATACGATTACCGACAATACAAACCACTGCCAGTTGAGTACCAGTGTCTTGTATATGAGTTGCAGATTGATTGACGAAGACTCCTCTACGTCTTGTTGTGAATTGTGTTGTACAATGTTGTTATTCTCTTCCATTTCTTTGGATATATTATTTCTCTTTGAATTTTGTTTTGGCGGTGTTGCCACAGTATGTAATAAAATGTTGTTGTATGCTGCGGCTTAGCCTTCATCTGCAAGTCGCAGTAAGTATTTGCCATATTCGTTTTTGCTCATCGGCTCAGCTACTTCCTTGAGCCGCTGGGCATTTATCCATCCTTTCTTGTATGCAATTTCCTCAAGACACGCCACCTTAAGGCCCTGACGCTTCTCAATGACCTCAATGAATGTGCTTGCTTCTGACAAACTATCGTGTGTTCCGGTATCGAGCCATGCAAAACCGCGTTGCAATGTCTTTACCTTCAGGTTGTCCTGCTTCAGATATTCTTGGTTTACTGTAGTGATTTCAAGCTCTCCTCGCTTGCTCGGCTTTATTGTCTTGGCGATGTTTACAACGCTGTTGGGGTAGAAATAGAGTCCAACAACAGCGTAATTGCTCTTCGGATGTTCGGGTTTTTCCTCGATACTGAGGCAATTGCCGTTGCTGTCAAACTCGGCAACGCCATAACGCTCAGGGTCGTTGACGTAATAACCGAATACAGTAGCGTTGCCATCCTTCTCGGCATTGAACACACTCTCATGCAGAAGTTGTGAGAATCCGGCACCATAGAAAATGTTGTCGCCAAGTACAAGGCATACAGAATCATCGCCAACAAACTCCTCGCCAATGATAAAAGCCTGAGCCAGACCGCCGGGATAGGGCTGTTCGGCATACTCAAAGTGTACGCCAAAGTCGCTGCCATCGCCCAGCAGGCGCTTAAACGACGGAAGATCGGCAGGAGTTGAAATGATAAGGATGTCCTTAATATCTGCAAGCATGAGTACTGATATAGGATAATATATCATCGGCTTGTCGAATATTGGTATAAGCTGCTTGCTTATGCCCTTGGTGATAGGGTAGAGGCGTGTACCCGATCCACCTGCTAAAACGATTCCTTTCATATGTGGGTGGTTTGGTTGTATTACTCTTTTTAATAACTAATGGGTTAAATGTGTACAAAGATACTACTTTTTGTTGGTTTACGATGTGTTTGGAGCTTTAAAAATATAATATGTAACTAAAAAGGGCAAATATTGTAGCATAGGGGGGTGAAAAAACTTGTCTGTTTGATATTTTTTTGTAATTTTGCAAGAAATAATCATCAAAATATAAAGATAATCAAACATTATAAAATCAATTATGGGACTTTTTTCAAAGATTTTCGGAAAGAAAAACGACGATAAGAACACTGGTGGAATGGAAGACTACATGAATCTTGTGCGTGTGTACTTCCAGGCTACTATGGCTTCTAATGTTGGTATCACCAACCTTGCGGCTCTGCCTGACCTCAGAGTGTTCAAGACTACGCTTCATGTTCCTACAGTTAACAACAAGCTTGGAGTAGGCGAGAAGACCGCTTGTCGCAAGATGATGAAGGAAATATACGGTACCGACGACAGCTTCTTTAAGGAAATAGACCAGAGTGTACGCAAGAACTGCCGCAAACTGCAGGATGTACAGGCTTATCTCGTGCAGTTCCAGGGCTTCACACAGGACTTGATGATGCTTATGGGCAACCTTATGAAGTTCAAGCTTCGTCTGCCTTCGATATTCAAGAGCGCTCTGTACAAGATGACCGAGAAGACAGTTGACGGCATATTCAACAAGAACGACTATACCGATGCAGCCGTATTGAAGTCGGTACTTGCTGTACGTCAATACAACCATCGTCTCGGATTCACTCAGAAGTGGACTACTGACTTTGTATTTCAGATGGTAATGCTTGCCAAGAAGGAACCTAAGGCGGCAGAAGACGAAACGACAAAAAAATAAAATGGCAGAAGTATAGAAAACTGTCGATATTTTTGTGATATTCGCAAAAATGAACTAATTTTGTAATCAAAACGTAGCAAAATGGAAGCTGACTCCAACTCAATCAACCTTTTCACTACACGTGTCAGGCAGATGATACTTCAGTATAATGAACTGAAGGAACGGAATACTGCTTTGCAGGCCACCATCGACAGCCATGCTGCCAGAGTGAATGCGTTGGAGAAGCAGCTTGCACAACTGCGTGCAGACTACGATAGTCTTAAACTGGCACGTATGGTGACCATTACCGACGGCGATATGGAGACAGCGCAAAAGCGTATAGCACGCCTGATACGCCAAGTGGACAAGTGCATAACGCTGCTTGGCGAGAGCGACAAGTAGCAGTAGCGCTACAGTCCGACTCCGGCAATGCGTCGGTAGTAGCCGATGTGCCAAATCATTGCATAGCAATATGGCTGAAGACAAACCAGAGAAACTTAGGATAAGGCTGCATGTCTATGATACAGACATTCCAGTCAACGTGCGTCCGGAGGACGAACCGTTGTATCGCGATGCTGCAACTCTTATCACAAGTACGATAAATACGTATGCGGCGAGATATAAAGGACCCGTCAACATGAAGGAAATCTTTTATATGGCCCTCGTTGACATAGCCTTGCGCTATGAAATGGAGCTGTCGCGCAACGACACCAAACCTTATTGTGACGTAATCTCGCAAATGACTTCGGAAATAGAGGAAGCTCTGAAGGAATAAGCCTTAAGAGCTGGAGTGTTTTGACGTTAGACTTAATCGATAACTGAACCTGCAAAATCTGCAATACAAAAGAAATAACTGAAACATAATAAAGTAAAAAGTAATAAGTAATAAGAAAATATGTTTGGTATATTAATCGCAGCCTTGGTGGCACTCGTCGTAGTGGTTGCCGCAGGCTATGCTGTTTTCCGCTATATAAAGGGAAAATATAATGAAATGATAGCAGCCGCCGCTAAGGAGGCTGAAGTTTTGAAAGAGAAAAAGCTTCTGGAGGTAAAGGAGAAGTTCCTCAACAAGAAGTCGGAACTTGAAAAGGAGGTGCAGCAGCGCAACCAGAAGATCCAGCAGAACGAGAACCGTCTGAAGCAGCGTGAGATTTCGCTCAATCAGCGTCAGGAGGAACTTGGACGCCGTAAGCAGGAGGTTGAGCAGTGCCAGCAGCGCATAGACAACGAGAAGAAACTTCTTGCTATCAAGCAGGAGGAACTCGACAAGATGCAGACCAAGGA
>JAIJMN010000021.1:0-19708 GCA_022735715.1 Prevotella sp. | reverse complement strand
CTCCGCAAATTTGCGGAGAATAATGCCGCAAGCAATGAGTAGGAGGCTATGGCGGGGACGCCATAATACAAAAAAAACTGCGGCACAGAAGCTTTTTGCATTGCTTCTGTGTCGCAGTAGTTATTGCGAATTGTCGTTGTCGATGTTTTTACTTCATCACCTTCATCATCTTGCCGTCCTTACCGCGAACGATGTTGATGCCCTTCTGCATGGTCTTAAGCTGACGGCCTGAGAGATCGTAGATTGCTCCATTGGCTGAGTTGGTGCTGGTTGATGTAACGTTGTGGATGCCAGTGCCAGTACTCTCGAACTTAATTGTATAGACAGTTATGCTCTCCTTGTCTTCAGCGTAATTGTTGCCCTTGACTGTAATTGTAACGAGGTTCTCAGCATCGTTCCAATTTACATCCTTGGTTGAGTTTGCGCTCTTAAGAGTGCAATCGAGAGCGTTCTTGTAGTCAGACATGTTGCCCTTAACGGTATACTCAATTTTGCTTTCATCGAATCCGTCGATGGTTTTACCCTTGAGCTTGATATCACTCAGAGTATGATAGTATATAAGCTTCACATTGTCGATGGTAAGAGAGTTATCTCCTACAATCTTTGTGCGGTTGCCAAAATAGTCATTCGCAGAAAAGATGATGTTGATGTTTTCTGGAATATCATTGGTCTTATAGTCAAACGGAATGGTTAGGGTTTCCCATTCTTCATCTGTACTTTCTGATATTGGGTGCTCAATGGTAGCTATAAGAGCTGCGTCAGGGGTCTTTGTCACCGTACCTCCTTGTGATGTTGGTTTGTTGAGAATGTTACGGTCACGGTTTGTCATAGTGCATGGCTTTGGTTTGCCAGAAACAGCAGTGCTACCAGGAACATTCTCCTGTGTCCATGTGCCTTTCCATAAGTATGCAATTGCCATGGCATTTTCTTCACCGTTTTTATTGTTACGTTGGTAGTCAAAAGTCAAGGCATCAGGACGATATGTGAATTTTTTACCGCCCCACGTGCCGCCGTCAGCATTGCTTGCTTCTATTCCTTTTGCTGTGGCCCATGTAGTGCCCAATGAGATGTATGCAGGAATCCTTTGTTCTGTAATACCTGGTATAGAAATTAATTTATTGGTAAGCAATACAGAATGTATCTTTTTGTTATTTTCGTTTCCTTCTTTACCATCATCATCCTTGTCCTTACCTTGTTCACCCATTGTTTGGTTTGCAATGCCTGTATAAACATTGGAAATACACCAACCTTTAGGAGTTGTTCCTACTGCAGTTTCGTTGTTGTTGCTATCCCAAGGAATGCATTCTTCCCATTCTCCATCGAATGTACCCATTATTTGTTCGCTTGGGTATATCTTTGATGCAAATTTCGCTGATACCACTATGCTAAGTGCTGTAACATCAACCTTGCTGATGTCAGCAACCATATAGTCACCCTTAATGGTTGCTTTCATTGACATTGTAATTGAATTTACAGTTCCTTCCAAAGCTCCACCAGCAACAGAAGCTTCTACATTTGTTGCTTCAAGTGTAATTACTCCATTCTCTTCTTTGCCTTCAAGACTTGGTACAGTCGCATCTCCAACATTTATGCCTATCACAGAAAAATTTTTTAGCACAAATGTATACTTGCCGTCAGACTCTTTGGTTACCAGAATTTGAGACTTCTCAGTTGTTCCCATTTCCGAACCATCAGCCATATATACACTCAAGTCTCCGATGAAAGTCTTGCTGCCATCAGTAACCTGCGCTTCAGCCTGTTGCCCAGCAGACATGTTAGCCTGAAAACTTGTGGCGTTAGCGTTTACTGCGAGAGCAAGCGCAAAAGCCGGGAGTAAAAATCTTTTCATAATAATTCCTTTCTTATAAAATAGTTGTCTTGTTTAATATTATATAATGTTATATTACAGCTTATACATCAGTCCTACGCTGCCGTATATGGGGTAGAGCTTTTGTTCTATGGTCTTGAATCGCTTATGGAACACGGCAGAAAGACCCCATGCCAAGTCGGCGTAAGCGCCGATGCGCTTTGAGAAATACCAGTCGGCTCCCACGTCAACGCCAAACTGCCAGTGGCGCAAATCGTCGGTGAAGTCGTAGTCGCCACGCTCACCCTCGTCATGTCCCAACTCTATCTTTTGACCGGTAGGATTACCCTCACGCAGATAACCGTCGTAAGCATAGCCCGAAAAGTCGTTCGACATTACGTAAGAGAAGTAAGGTCCTGCCTTAAGGCGTACTTTCTTCGACACGTTGTAGGTGGCTTGTATAGGCATGGTAAGCATCCACTCCGTCACCTTTGTAACGACTTGTCCAGTGAATACACCCTCAATCACATCGTCACCGTAACGAATCGCCATGTGATAGTTCTTCACACGGGCATCGGTACGCATACCCTTGTTCTCGTAGTGGAATCCAGCCATAAGTCCCCAACGCTCAGTCAGAGGCTTGTAGGCATCGAGTCCGATGGTCATATTGTTGCCCAATGTGTACTTGTCGAGTGTACGTATAGATGCAGGCATACCCAATGGGGCTGTTCCACCGATATTGTAGCCCAGTCGCACGTGATAGCGCAGGTCGTCGAAAATGCCTATTGCCATGCTTTGTACTGTAGTAAGCGCTATGAACAATAAGGCAAGAATATATCTTTTCATATCTGTTGCGGTGTTAGATGTTGTTGCTTGTAGCCGACTGTTTATTCCTCGTCGACAAGTACATGGAGTTCGTCAACAAGCAGTTTGCTGCCCACAGCCCCCTGGAAGTTAGCTCCCTCTATGCTCGATGTACACACGATGGCAAGGCTGTAACCACGGTTGGCAAGTACTACGAGGTCGATTTCTGAACGGTAGTTGAACTCCACTTCAAATCTATTCCATCCACCTTCGGTCTTATTTATCTCGGGTGCCTCTGCAATTGCCACAATCTGCGGACTCGTCTTTACGTTGGTGCCGTCAAGATAGAATATCTGGTCTTCGCCATTCTCGTCCTTTATGGTGTTGCGGAACAATACGGCGTAGATATCGCCCTTGTCTACCACGCCCTCAAGCACTTGCTTCTGGCGGTTTGTTACCTTCGCGCCAGGCGTATATTGATAATAGCCGCTAAACTTAAGTGGCTTCTTGGTAATTACACAGAAGTCGCCTGAACCGAAATGGGTAGCCTCCAAAGGTTTTTTGGTAGCTGACTCGGAATCGAATTTGCCCGTAAATATGTTGCCAGCAGCTATAGGCATCTTGAATATGTTGCCAGCAGTACCCGTCGAACGGGTAGTAAGGCAAACGCCATGACCCTTATATCCCTCCTCAAGAGGAGCTGTTGGGTATTTATCAGGAGTCTTATTGCCAGCCACGATAGCAAAACCACCGTTGCCCGAAGCCCAATTGAGCAGTTGTGTGCCGCTTTCGTTTTCGTCCTCAGGATTGTCCTTTATGATGTCAGTCCAGATATAATATCTTTCCCTACCGGGTTCGAGGAAGAAGTTTTCAAAATCGTATAATGGTGAATGGTCAGCCACTTCGTTGACACGTACGGTATAGGTACGGCTCCAAGCCTTGTCTTCAGAAGTCACGGTATAAGTAACACCGCCATTAGAAAAGTCTTGAGTAGAACCGTTTTCAGGAGAAATTGTGGCACCCGGAGTAATATGAAACAATGGTGCCACGGCTGTGCGGTCGGTGCCTTTGCGCACCGAGAACGTCACTACATTGGCAGTCTGGTCGGTAGTAGCCAATGTATCGGTTTTCTTGACGAACATATCAAGCGGTTCGTCAACATGTATATAAGCTTTCTCGATGTCGCATTCGGCATTGAGCGGTTCTTCCTTAAAGCAGGAAGTAAGCGTCATTGTAGCCGCAGCGAAAGCGAGCAAGATATGCGATTTTGTCATATACGGAAATCTAATGATGTGATGCTATCATCGTGAAATTCATTTCATTACACGGATATTTCGTGTACAAAGTTACGAAAAACTATGCATACGCATCAAGTTTTCATATATTTTTAGACTTTTGAGTCCCTTTTAGACAATATTATGTGTGATTAATCACAGCGTCGACTGTGATTAATCACTTATTATTACTTCTTCTTACGAGGCTTGCGGCGTGCCCATCCCTCCTCCGAAAAGTCGGGTTCGTCGCCCACAAGCTTGATGTCGGGATTGTCGATAAACTGTCGCCAATCGTCCTGACGGCCGCTTTCGTAGCGTGAACCGCCACGGTTTGTGCGAGGCTTGCGCTCGTTTGAGGCACGCTGACTGCGCTCGTTAGAACTGCGACGAGAGCGTCCGCCCTTGCCTGAAGGAGTGCTGTCGGCATCATTGCAACGTACGGTTCTGCCACGATACTTGGCTCCGTCGAGCGCGCGCATCACCTTGTTGGCATCCTCCTCGGGCACCTCAATATACGAGATGCGACCCAGCAGGTCGATATGTCCTACGTCCTGACGGCCGTGTACGTTACGGTTGATGAACTGCATCACCTCGCCCGGATAGAAACCGTCGTCCTTGCCAAGATTGATAAACAGTCGGCGATAGCCCGACTCTGGCGCACGCTTCTCGCGCTTGCGTCCGTCGCGACCCTCGTTGCGGTCCTTACGGTCGCGCGAAGTAGACGGTTTTACAATCTCGGGAGCGTTGGCGTAGTACTTAAGGAACTTGCCGAACTCCAGCGAAACGATACGCTTCAGGATGTCCTCCTTGTCGAAATACTCGAAGTGGCGGTTGATGTCCTCCATGAACGGAGCAATCTGGTCCTCGTCAACGTTCACCTTCTCAATCTCGTCGATAGCCTTGAACAGCTGCTTCGAGCAAATCTCCTGCGGAGTAGGAAGCGTTCCGTCGACAAATTCCTTGCCTATAGTGCGCTCCACTTCGCGCACACGTCCACGCTCCTTGGTGTGGATGATGCTGATAGACGTGCCCTTCTTGCCGGCACGTCCGGTACGTCCAGAGCGGTGGGTGTAGCTCTCGGTGTCGCCCGGCATACCATAGTTGATGACGTGAGTAAGGTCGTCGACATCCAGACCACGTGCAGCCACGTCGGTGGCAACAAGCAACTGTGTGATATGCTGGCGGAATTTCTGCATGGTTATGTCGCGCTGCTGCTGTGAGAGGTCGCCGTGCAAAGGCTCGGCGTTGTATCCGTCGCGTATAAGCTTGTCGGCTACTTCCTGCGTTTCCGCCTTGGTACGGCAGAAGATAATGCCGTATATGCGCGGATAGAAGTCGACAATGCGCTTCAGGGCAAGATACTTGTCCTTGGCGTTAACCATATAATATATGTGGTTGACGTTCTCGGCACCCTCGTTGCGCGATCCCACTACAATCTCCTTGTGGTCGTGCAGATAGTTGAGGGCGATGCGCTCGATGTCCTTACTCATAGTAGCCGAGAACAAGAGAGTGTTGCGGTCGGTAGGCACGTTGTCGAATATCTCGTTGATAGAGTCGGAGAAGCCCATGTTGAGCATCTCGTCAGCCTCGTCGAGCACCACGTTTCGCACCTCTTGCACCTTCGCTGCGCCACGATGCATGAGGTCGATGAGTCGGCCCGGAGTAGCCACTATAATCTGAGCCCCGTGCTTCAGGGCATGAATCTGGTCGATAATGGAAGTGCCGCCATATACGGCTACGATGTTGATGCCCTTGATATACTTGGCAAACGACTTCAGGTCGTCGGCAATCTGTAGGCACAATTCACGCGTGGGCGATATCACTATGGCCTGCGTGTTGCGGTTGGTGGGGTCAGTACGTTCGAGCAACGGAATTCCGAAAGCCGCCGTTTTGCCCGTACCGGTCTGTGCCAGCGCAATGACGTCGTTGCCGTTGCCCAGCAGATAGGGTATCACTTCTTCCTGGACCGGCATGGGGTGCTCGAATCCTAACTCCTCAATGGCGCGGCGAATCTCTTCGCTTACGCCCAATTCTTCAAATGTCTTCAATGTAAAAATCTAAATCTGTATATAATAAATAATGTATATGCTAACTTCTCTTCAGCCGCATATTCAGCTGATATAATGCCACTCCGAATATCATGAGCGAGAAAACCACGCTCAGCCATACTCTGGTCATGTCGCCGCCGTAGAACTCGCGGAGCGTCATATCGTCGGCTCCGGGATACATACGATACATAATATACGAAAGGCTGTTGTTGGTGAAGTGCATCACCACGCCCGGCACGATGCTGCGGGTGCGTACATACATCCATCCGAGCAGCAGTCCCAAGGCGAAAGCGTTGAGCCCCTGCAGCATGTTTCCGTGTATCAGACCGAACAATGCAGCCGATGTGATAATGGCAATCCATCGCTTCTCATAACCCGTAAGGTCGAGCAGACGGCGCAGTATTGCTCCGCGGAACACCATTTCTTCGGCTATCGGCACCAGAACGCCTATTGCTATGAATCCAAAGTCGTTGTGCATCATGCCCTTGAACATCTGCTTGTATATCTCTGGCAGTTGCAGTCCTGTGGCATCAAGCGCTGCCGTAAGTGGAATGGCGGCTCCAATGGTGAGGCATACAACCCAAAACAGTGTGAACCAGGGGCGCGTGTTGAGGTAGATTGAGTTGAGCGGAGCCCAACGACGCCATCCGTACAGCGCTATTGTGATAATGCTGGCTGCGATAGTCGACACGATGTTCACCATAGGGGTGATGTCGTGAGTCTGAAAACCAATCATTGCTGCCATCATGCAGACATACTGTATAATAAGGAATGCTGCCAGATACCATGCTGTATTCAATAATGTACGTTTCATAAAATATGGGTTTTGATTGTTAATACCTATATGCCAGCGTTGCCTCACGGTCGCGCTGGAGCTGGGCCTTCAGCTCTTCTACGCTGCCGAACTTCTGTTCGTCGCGCAGTCTTTGGCAGAACTCTATACGGGCATGCTGTCCGTATATATTGGTGTTGAAGTCGATTATATGCGTCTCTATTGTCTTGCGAGAGCGCTCGAAGGTTGGGTTGGTGCCTATATTAGTCATCGCCTTGAGCCACGGACCGCCGTCTACGCATATACGTGTGGCGTATACCCCGTCGGAAGGCAACAGCTGGCAGTCGCATTCGGGGCGCAGATTGGCGGTAGGGAAGTCTATCTTGCGTCCTTCGGCATATCCGTGCTCCACGGTTCCTTCTATTTCGAAGCGCCGTCCGAGACATGTTGCAGCAGTGCTCACGTCGCCCTCGGCAAGCAGTCGGCGCACGAGCGACGACGACACACGCATGTCCTCCACGTCAATCGGTGTATTGTGCACCACCTTGATGCCCATGTCCTTGCCGTATCGCACATAGTCGTCGAAGCCTTCGGCGCGGTTATGGCCGAAACGGTTGTCATAACCGATGAGCAGAGTGCTTACACCCAGTTGACGGTGCAGCACCTCAAGCATAAAGTCGTGAGCCGACAGTGCTGCCATACTTGTGTCGAAGTGGAGCACCTCGATGTGGTCGGCACCCGTAAGGTTGAGCAATCGCAGTTTCTCGTTGAGCGGTGTGATGAGCTGCGGCACATAGTCGGCATGCACCACCTGGCGCGGATGTCGGTCGAAGGTGATTACCATCGACTTCAGTCCGATGCGGTGAGCCATTTCGTTGAGTCGGTTTATGAGGAACTGATGTCCCCTATGCACGCCGTCGAAGAAACCTATAGTAGCCGCAAAAGATGCGTTATGTTCCAATGGATTGATGTTGCTGAAATGTTTATGTCCTTAAATCTCGTACAGCCAGCGGTGGCCCGATGTCTCGTGCAGAGTGCTTATGCCAGCCTTCTCGGCAGCGATGCAGTTGGCCTCGCTGTCGTCGATGAATATCGTTTCGGCTGCATTGATGCCTGCAATGGCAAGAGCTTCGTTGAAAATCTCCACGTCTGGCTTTACCATGTGCATCTCGTACGATAGGAATATATGTTCAAAATAATCAGAGGCATGCAGTCCGCATGCCGTGAAGAAGTTATCGCGACAGCGGTTCCAATGTATTGAGTTGGTGTTCGACAGCAAAAACAGTCGGTAACCCTGCTGCTTCAGACGCGCCAGGCGCAACAGTTTCTCGTGAGGAATACCCGTTAGCAACTGGTTCCACGCCCATACTATGTCCTTGTCGGGCGTATCGGTATGGGCAATGTGTCGCACCTCGTTGCAGAACTCGCCCTCGCCGATGCGTCCAAGTTCGGTTTCGAGGAACAAATCCTCTGTACGGTGTTCCTCAACATACGATGCGAGCACCCCGCATCCTATCTCTCTGAACGCATTGATACAACGTTCGGGATTCAGACCGACGAGCACTCCGCCCAGGTCGAAGATGATGTTCTTTATGTTTTTGTCCATAACTGTGTGCAAAATTACTGCTTTTGCGCTGAACAGCAAAGAAATAGAGCCTTTATCGATAAAAATTCTTGTATTTTCGCTTGCCATTACATTTTAAATGTGTAACTTTACCCGCAGATAAAACCTGATGATTTTATTTATTTTAATAACATAACTGCTATACCTATGGAATTAAAACAGGCCACTGCCGGAACCATGGAGTCCGGCGACATTATGATTCAGATTGCCCCGAGCGACCGCCCGGGACTTGACATCCAGCTTCAGAGTTCGGTTGCCTTTCAATTTGGCGACCAGATAAAGAACGTGATACACGAGACACTCGAAGGTCTTGGCATCACTCAGGCCGAGGTACACGCCACCGATAAAGGCGCGCTCGACTGCACTATACGCGCTCGCACCACTGCGGCTGCTGTAAGAGCAACGGGATGCGATGTGTGGAAAGACTAACCTAAGAAAAGATAGCTATGAGACTAAGAAGAACTATGATGTTCGTGCCTGGCAATAATCCTGGCATGATGCAGGACGCGTATATCTACCGTCCAGACTCCATTATGCTCGACCTTGAGGACTCTGTCACTATGGCCGAGAAGGATGCAGCGCGCCTTTTGGTGTACAATGCATTGAAGACCATCGATTATGGCACCACCGAAATGGTAGTGCGCATCAATCCACTAAATACTCCTTATGGCAAGAAGGACATCGAGGCCGTTGTTAAGGCAGGTGTTCACGTTATACGTATGCCTAAGACCGAGACCGCCGAAGAGGTAGTTGAGGTAGAGCGTGAGATAGAAAAGGTTGAACGCGAGATTGGTTGCCTCGGCCGTACACAGATTATGGCTGCTATCGAGAGCACACTCGGCGTTGTCAACGCCTACGCCATTGCCACCGCTTCAAAGCGCATGATGGGTATCGCTCTTGGTGCTGAGGACTACTGTGCTAATCTTAAGACACAGCGTTCGCCCGAGGGTATGGAGCTGCTTATGGCTCGCCAGACCATCGTTGTGGCTGCACGTGCTGCTGGCATCGACGCACTTGATACTGTATACAGCAACCTCAACGACATGGAGACATTCCGCAAGGAGGTAGAACTTATCCATCAGCTTGGTTTCGACGGCAAGTCGATTATCAACCCACGTCAGATTGAGATTATTAACGAGGTGTTCACACCTACACAGAAGGCCATCGACAAGGCTCTCGCAGTTATCGCCGCCATCAAGGAGGCAGAACGCAAGGGCTCAGGAGTTATCGCCGTTAATGGTAAAATGGTTGACCGCCCGGTTGTTATCCGCGCTCAGCGCGTGATTGACCTTGCCATGGCTTCGGGCGTAATTAAAGAGGAGGACTTGGTATGAGCACACTGAAAGAAAGACAGACCCTCATAGGTCAGATGGCCCAGGCTATGGGCAAGAGTGTATATAACGAAGTTGAGCCGAAGCTCAAGGAGATTGCTCCGCGTATGGAATTGCAGCGCAAGAGCCCCAAACTCGTAACGCTTGAGGAGGCAATACGCCGTTCTGGTCTGCGCGACGGTATGACTATATCGTTCCATCATCATTTCCGTGGAGGCGACAAGGTTGTCAATATGGTTGTAGACAAGCTCGCTGCAATGGGCTTCAAGAACCTTCACCTTGCTGCTTCAAGTTTGCAGGACGTTCACGCTCCGCTCATCGACCATATAAAGAATGGTGTAATCACCGAGATTTCCACTTCTGGCCTGCGTGGCGATTTAGCTCGTGAGATTTCACATGGCCTCATGGAGCATCCCGTAGTGTTCCGTTCGCATGGCGGTCGTGGTGAAGCTATCGCTTCAGGCGAGCTCCACATCGACGTTGCTTTCCTTGGTGCTTCTTCATCCGATCCTCTCGGCAACGCCTGCGGATATTCACGTTCGCCCAACGCCAAGAGTATTTGCGGTTCGTTAGGCTATGCATTGCCCGACGCTCATTATGCCGACAAGGTTGTGATTCTTACCGACGACCTCGTTGCTTATCCCAATACACCTAACTCAATATCTGAGCACGACGTCGACTTCGTAGTTGAGGTGGACAGCGTAGGCGACTCTTCCAAGATTGCTTCAGGTGCTATTCGCGACACAAAGAACCCGCGCGACATCCTTCTTGCCAAGCAAGCTGCCAAGGTTATTGTCAATAGCGGCTACTTCAAGGAAGGATTCTCTATCCAGACCGGTTCGGGGGGTGCTTCGTTGGCAGCTGTCAAGTACATCCGCCAGAGCATGATCGACCAGGGCATCAAGGCTTCGTTCGCACTCGGTGGAATCACTGCCCACATGGTTAAGATGCACGAGGAAGGACTCATCGAGCGTCTCATCGACGTTCAGTCGTTCGATAAGGTGGCTGCAGAGTCATTGAAGAACGACCCGACACATAAGGAGGTCGCCTCTTACGAGTATGCAAGTATGCACGAGGAAGGCTCGGCTACCCACTGTCTCGACATCGTTATCCTCTCAGCTCTTGAAGTTGACGTTCACTTCAACGTTAACGTGCTCGTAGGAAGCGACGGTATTATACGCGGAGCGGTAGGCGGTCATCCCGACACAGCAGAAGATTCAGCGCTCAGCATCATCGTTTGTCCTATGCTTCGCGGTCGTATTCCGTGCATCGTCGACGAGGTTACAACACTCATCACGCCGGGTCGCACAGTAGACGTAGTCGTTACAGAGTACGGCATCGCTGTCAATCCGTTGCGTCCCGACATCGCCGAGCGTATGCGTCAGGCAGGCTTGCCTCTCGTTACACTTGAAAAACTCCGCGACCGTGCCCTCTCTATTATCGGCACACCGGCTCCGTTGCCATTCGGCGATAAGGTTGTGGGCGTGGTTCTCAACCGCGACGGTTCGGTACAGGATGTAATCAAGAACATCGAAGAGTAAAGGTAAAGTGATATATTTAAGTTAAGCTCAGAGAGTTTGGAGTTGAAAGCCATAGCAGGCTTATACATTCCAAACTCTCTTTTTTTATTGTTAATCACGGAATAATTCCTGAAAACAGTACTTGAAAACACGGAATAATTCCTGAAAACAGCATGTAAAACGATGGAATAATTCCTGAAAAGCCTTCTTGGATTAATTTTTCTTTTTAGTTGTGATTGTTCTTATTGGTGTCTAAATTCTTCTTAAAACCGCCAACAAATTAAGATTTATATATAACTTTGCCGTCGGTTAACTCACTTTTACTGTAAAACATAAGGGTATGGGCGCAGTCTTAAAATGTCAGGAAATTTCTACTTCCGAGGACTTCCACAAGCTTTACGACGCTTGTTACGAGTCTTTGGCATACCATGCTGTGCGTATAACAGGCAGTAGCGAGGCTGCTGAAGACATAGTTCAGTCGGTATTGCTATAGCCGAAGAAACCGTCAGAGTGCATAAGCTAAGGGCCATTCAGTCGCTTAAGAAACGTCTCGGAGCCAATGAAATGCTGACGCGCATCACATCTATAAGTAAAAAACTTCGTATCAAAGCATGATACGATCATTTCAAGCCATGAAACGATTATTTCAAGCCATGATACGATCGTTTCAAGACACGCAACATATATTTATATCACGATACTGACATTAGTGTCACGATTGTAAAGGGATCATAGTATCATATTACATAATACTTGGCATTAATCAAGAACGCACATAAAATCTACGTGTGATGTAGTGTATTTCTTTTCCCCGTTCTTTATATCTATACGTAAGCATATCCGCGATACTAATGACCGATTTGGGATAATAGCAGTTCAAGTTTAGGAGTTGATAGTCAGTGCAAACGGTAGGAGGTTATGGTGTCCTCGCCATAGCCTGCGCAGTTATTCGATACATTCTTTTAATCGTTTCTAACAGCCCATATTCCCTTTTCGCCGCTAATAATTTCATTTTTCTTGCATTTTTTCAAAAAATATCGCTAAATGTTAATGTTATTTAGATAATATTATTAACTTTGCCATTGTAGTACGTAAAAATGCGACATAATGTTGCTTTTTTGATGTGTACCATACTTAAGCAAATGGATTAACCGTAATATTTACTAAAATCATTAACTTATGAAAAAGGAAAGAGCAAAGCACATGGCCATACCTTTTGTATGTCTTTGTTTGGCCACGACGGCTCAAGCTGCAGCGGGTGACTCTAAAATTACCCCCCCCAGACATGAGTTTTCGTCCGTAGTCCAGAATGACACACAGACTGGCAAGAAACGTATTGAGGGCCGAGTAGTAGATGACAAGAATTCACCGCTTCCTGGGGTAAGCGTTACGTCTACTAAGACCCAACAGAAAACTGTGACCGATGCAACGGGTCGTTTCTTTATTTATTTGCCCGAGGGAACACGCACCGATCTTCAGTTCACTTACATCGGTATGAAGCCACAGACCGTTTCGGTCAACGCCAAGGGCGAATTGAAACCCTTGCGTATTGTGCTGCAGGAAGATGCAGGTAGTTTAGGTGAAGTAGTTGTTACTGGTGTCATCACCAAGCGCAAGGAAACATTTACAGGTTCGTCTGCCACTTTTTCGGGTGATGAACTTAAATCTGTAGGCGTTCAGAATCCTATACAGAGTCTACGTAGTCTCGATCCTTCTTTCAATGTTATGGACAACAGCCTCTTTGGCTCTGACCCTAACCGTCTTCCGGACATCGAAATCCGTGGAAAGTCGAGCATGCTCGGTATGCGCGACGAACTGTCTGAAGACCCCAACCAACCTCTTTTCATACTTGATGGTTTCGAGTCGTCGCTCGAAGCTATTTATAATCTTGACATTAACCGTATAGCGTCTATGACAATTCTCAAGGACGCTGCTTCAACTGCGATTTATGGTTCAAAGGCTGCCAATGGCGTTGTCGTTGTTGAGACCGTCAAGCCTAAGGTAGGTCAGCTGCGCGTCAGCTACAACGGATCTCTCGACGTGAGCATACCTGACCTCAGCGGTTATAATCTTATGAACGCACGTGAGAAACTTGAGTTCGAGAAGATGGCAGGCAAGTACACCAATAGCAATCTTCCTGCAGCAGGAATTATCGACCTCGACAATCTCTATCAGCAGCACATGAAAGACATAGCCAGTGGAGTAGACACCTACTGGTTGTCAGAACCGTTGCGTACTGGTATCAACCATCGTCACCAACTCTATCTTGATGGCGGTTCGGGTGGCTTCCTCTTCGGTATAGGTTTGAACTATAACAAGACCAATGGTGTGATGAAGAAGTCGAACCGTGACGTATATGGTGGCAATATCGACCTTACCTATCGTGTGGGCAAGCTTCAGTTCAGCAATAAGTTTACCGCCCAGCAGACCAATGCCGACAATCCCATAGTGTCGTTTGCACAATATGCCGCTGCCAATCCTTACTATAAGAAGTATGATGACGAGGGCAACATAAGCAAGTTCCTTGCCAACAACGACTATGAAACACGTGTGGGCAACCCGATGTACAACGACAATCTCAACAGTCGCGATGGCTCTCGCCAACTCATGCTTAGCGATTACTTCCAGATGGAGTACAATCCGCTTAAGGAATTACGACTGCGCGCCAAGTTCGGTTTGACCCACTACAACAAGGACAACGAGAACTTCGTTTCGCCTGACGACACTCGCTTTGAGTCGACCAATGCTCTGGAGCGTGGTAGCTATAGTTACGGCAACACTAAGACCACTAACGTTGAGGGCGACCTTACAGCCATTTTCGCTACAGTACTAAAGCAAGACCACCGCATCAACGTTGCTCTTGGCGCCAATATCAATGAGAGCAAGTCGACATTGCAGGGCTATTCGGTTAAGGGATTCCCCTCAGGCGATTTCACCTATCCTTCGTTCTCAAAGGGCTATCCTGATGGTGGACGTCCTACCTACAGCGAGAGTGTGAGCCGTTCGGTTAGTGCTTACCTCACTGGTGGATATTCTTTCCAGGACAAGTATCTTATGGATGTGAGCTATCGTTTGAACGGTTCATCGGTATTCGGATCCAACAAGAAGTACATCAATACATGGTCGCTCGGTCTTGGATGGAACTTGCACAACGAGGAGTTTGTGAAGAATGCATTGCCATTTATCAACTACTTCAAGATTCGTGGCTCGGTAGGTAACCCCGGCAACCAGAACTACGACTCGTCAATGTCGCTCACTACATTCCAGTATTCATATACGGCATACAACTATTTCGGCTTGAGTTCGGTATTGCTCAATATGGGTAATCGCAACCTTGAATGGCAGACCACACTCGACCGTAACATCGGTGTTGATCTCACGATGTTCAACAATCGTCTGTCGCTCACCATGGACTACTACTACAAGAGCACTGACCCGCTGCTTATTGCAATCGGTCTGCCAGCTTCGTCAGGTCTGCCCATGTCGTACAACTCTACGCTCGGTGCATACACTACGTCTTACAACACCAACCTTGGCAAACAGATAGCAAAGGGCTTCACTGCTACATTGCAGTACTACATCATCCGCAATCTGAAGGAACGCCTCACATGGTCGGTACGTGGAACATTGCGTTCGGAGAGTGCCAAGCTCGACGGTATTGGCAATACGCTTTCATCGCTCAATAACTTCGGACAGAACCGTAGCACACAGCGCTATTACGACGGAGCCGACCCAGATAATATATGGGCAGTACGCTCGGCTGGTATCGACCCTGCTACTGGTCGCGAACTATTTATCAAGAAAGACGGTAGCTATACCTACGACTTCACCTATGACGACGAAGTGATTGTGGGCAATACACGTCCTGATGCCGAGGGTACATTCGGCACAAACTTCGGCTATCGCGGTCTCACCTTCAGTGCAATCCTGCGTTATCGCATAGGTGCTGATGCTTTCAATACTTCGGTATTCAACAAGGTTGAGAACATATCTTCAAGTTCGCTCAGCAGCAACCAGGACAAGCGTGCCCTCTACGACCGTTGGCAGAAGCCGGGCGACTATGCTCAGTTCAAGAATATAGCCGACTCTAAGAATACCCCAATGTCGTCACGCTTCGTACAGCGCGAGAACACGCTCACGCTCGAATCGTTGCAGGTAGGCTACGAGTTTGAACCGCAGGTGGCACGCAGCCTCGGACTCAGCGGTCTGCGCGTCAATGCCTACATGAACGACATCTTCCGCATTTCGTCTATCAAGCAGGAGCGCGGTACATCATATCCATTCGCCCGCAGCTTCTCGTTTGCGCTTTCACTCACATTATAATATATAGCGATTATGAAAACAAACAACATATTCAGCATACTCCTTCTTGCTGTTGCCACGCTCGTACTGTCTGGTTGCAGCGACTGGCTCGACTATACGCCGAAGGACAAGACCACTGCCGAGCAGCAGTTTTCTACAAGGGCAGGTTTCTACACAGCTGTAAATGGTGTGTACAACCGCCTTGCCTCTACCACACTTTACGGCAATACGCTGAGCTATGGTGCCATCGACTTGATGGGACAGCGCTATGAAGCTGGTACTAATCAGTATTCGCCCAAGTATCTTTGGTCTAACTTCAAGTACAGCAACTCTACGCTTCAGAGCAGTCTCAACTATGTTTGGCAGGAGGCTTATCAGACTATTCTCAATGCCAATGTTATTCTTCAGGGAGTAGACGAACAGAAAGGCGTGCTCCCAGACATTGACAAGAACCTGATAAAGGGCGATTTGCTTGCCCTTCGTGCATTCTTGCATTTCGACATGTTGCGTCTCTTCGGTACTGTGTACAGCAAGGATTCGCAGACCCCGGTAATCCCTTACAACGACTCAACCGAGCCGAAGGCTTACGACTTGTTGTCGTCGAAGGATGTAGTCTTCAATCATCTGCTGCCCGACCTCAATGCTGCCGAGCAATGCCTGAAGGCTGTTGACCCGATACAGACTGTTGGTGTGACTGAAGAGAATAACGATGACAACGATAATTATCGCAGCTATCGCCAGATGCGACTTAACTATTTCGCTGTTGCTTTGCTTAAGGCTCGTGTATATCAGTGGGCTGGCGACACCGACAACGCTCTGCTTGAGGCACAGAAGATAACCGACAACGAGGACGTTAAGCGCCTCCTGCCGTTTGTCAATCCTGACAAGTTGCTGGGCAACACCTACAATCCTGACCGTATATTCTCGACAGAGGTGCTCTTCGGTGTATTCAATAGCGAGCGCTCGGACATCTACAAGAACGTGTTCGACGGTGCCAACCTCAACTCTACCGATATGTACCGACCATACGCAGGTTATATAGAGAAGCTGTTCCCCAACCAGGCCGACTACCGTTTCCAGTCGCAGTGGATACACAACGGCAGCTACTACAATTTCGGCAAGTTCAAGGAGGTGACCTACGATGCAAGCGTTTCGCCTCTCTTTGCAGTCCTTATGCCGCTAATGCGCATAAGCGAAGCTTACTATATTGCAGCTGACTGTATGAAGAAGAAGGGCGACCTGCCACATGCTATTGAATATCTCAACGCAATACTCAACAAGCGTGGTGCAACTCCTTTGAACGCATCGGCTTCGGCCTCGGAGTTTGACCAGCAGCTCAAACTTGAATACATACGCGAGTTCTGGGGCGAGGGACAGATATTCTTTATGTTCAAGCGCACGTTCTCGTCAATTGGAGGCGTATTCAACGGCAATATCAGCAACCAGTGGTCGAGCGTAAACCCAACGACAGCCGTATACGTGCTGCCTACTCCGTCGAGTGAGAAAGAAAACAGATAACACGAAAAACAGATAATTATGAGAAAGATATTATCAACGGCTTTGGCTTTAGTAGCTATCGTTTTTATGGCGGCTTGCTCCGAAGAAGACTTCACTTCTTTTGACGGAAAGAAGTCCGGCATATACATTCAGCGTACTACCACTACCGACATAAATGGAACCCCATTGGCTTATTCTGATTCAATGGTGTTTACTTTCGCAAACTATAAGGAAGAGGTTGTAGAGTACAAACTCTATCTACCAGTAAAGATAATGGGCGATGTGAAGGATTACGACCGTCCTTTCAAGCTTTCGGTCAATAAGGAACTTTCTACCGCTGTGGAGAATGAAGACTACGTATTCACAGGCGACGACTGCTTTATACCCGCAGGCAAGAATTCTACTGGCGTGCTTGTGGTGTTGAAGAAGACGGATAGACTCCGCAAGCAGTCTCTGCGACTTGTTTTCCAACTTAGCGACAACGAAAACTTCACTGCCGAACTTGAATCGTATAAGAGTACGGTAGGCTGGAGCGAACCTGGCAAACAGCTTTGTGGCACACAGTTCAAGTTCATATACAACAACATTTGGACAGAACCTATGTATTGGAGCTGGTATGGCGCAGACTGTTTGGGAGCATGGTCGGTAGCTAAGGAGACGGTAGTAAACAAGGTAATGGATCTTCTGCATTCTGATTGGAGTGCGTATGGAGGTAAGGTAAGTTACGGTACAATGTCTTACATAGCCAAGAAAACGCAGAAGTATCTGCAGGAGATGGCAAATGCAGGCACACCGGTTTACGACGAGGACGGCAAGTACATGCAGTTGGCACCGTCGTATGCAGTAGACTATTCAAAGCTTGGTTCGAACAATTAAACATCAGTATATGAAAACAATAACAAAGCATACTATATTGGCGCTGCTGGCTACAACTGCCATGCTCGCCTCATGCTACGAGGATAAGGGCAACTACACCTATACCGAAATGGAGGAAATTACGGGTGACGGATTCCCTGACCAGATAAGCGTTGTGCAGAAGAGCGATTACATAGAGTTGAACCCTACGTTCACATCATCGCAAAACGGGACAATCGACAACAATCCCAATTACGAGTTTGGATGTCTGTTGTGGAAGAGTGGTGGCACGTTTGAGGACACTCGAACACGTCAGAAAGACATCAACAAAGAACACACAAAGGACATTAAGTACTTTGCCGACCTTGATCAGGGCGACTATGTGATACAGTATATGGTCACCAACAAGACGACTGGGGTAACCACCAACTTCAAAGTGCCCGTTAAGGTAACATCGGCTACATACGAAGGATGGATGGTTCTGTGCGATGATAAGGATGGCAACGCTCGCCTTGACCTCGTGTCGCGCATCTCGCCGACACGTATCAATGTAGTAACCAATCTGCTCGGTTCTAAAGATCCCAAACTTAAGGGCGCACGGTCGATGTATATGGATGCCTATCCGTTCAATTACTATGGACGCAACGGCTTGTGGTATTGCACCGAACATGGCACCTATACGCTTAATGAGACGAAACTGACATCGCAGTATAACATTACATCGGAGTTTATGGTGGCACCCGAAAATGAAGAAGTGGTAGAACTTAACGGACTTAGTATGGGTAAGATGTTTGCCATTACTGACAAGGGAAACATCTACGTTAAGAGTTCGAAGTCGGGCGCTCGTTATGAAGATGCGTGCAATACATTCACTGATGGTGGCAACCCAGAGTTCCATGCCGCTCCGTTTGTCGGTGTATCGGCTCAACGCCCTGCGGATTATCTTGCTACAAAGGTGCTGTTCTATGATATGGACAATAAGCAGTTTGTTGTATTGGATGGTTCTGACAACGGCAACTCAAGCATGTGCTCAACGCTCGATGACCCTTCCGACAAACTGTTCTCGTATAGAACCGGTTGCGACCTCATCACGATGGTCAACACTACTTTCTCGGGAAGTACTGTCTATTCAGTATTGCAGGACGATGCCAAGCAGCGCTATGTGTACGGCATCAACCTCAGCAGCGGTCAGATAACTCAGACTATGTACGAGCCGCTTATAGCCGCTACTGGTGTAGACAAGGCTACGTCGTTTGCCTTCCACTCGCAGTATCCTTACATGTTCTACAACGACGGCGACAAGGTGTACAGCTATCACCTCATCAATCATGCTGCCAACCTGGCTCTGACATTGCCGGGCGAGGAGGTTACGATGGTTAAGTTCAACCTCTTCCTCCATCCTACAACGATGCTCTCCGACAAGAGCGAAGAGTTCGCTGCCCAGCAGTATCAACTTATTGTTGGTTCGTATAAGACTTCAAGCACCGACGGCAACGGTGGTGTGCTGCGCTTCTACAAGTTCGATCAGGCTACCGGTACACTCACTCTCGACAAGGAGTATGAGGGATTTGCACGTATCAAGAACGTCATGTATCGTGAGCGTTAATAGCTGACGTTTCGTTATACAATATTAATAACGAGGGTGTGTATTCTATGTTTCTACGCAAGAAATATAGAGTGCATACCCTCTTGTTTTTATCCTCCCTTTCCAAATGTACTCCTTTTGCCTTCCAAAACGAGTCCTTTTGCCCTCTAAAAGGAGTCCTTTTACACTTCGAAAGTACGTATTTTTTATAAGTGATTGAGAATGAGATAAGTTTTTATCTCATAAAAAGAAGAGGTTACGAATTAGAAATAAACAGAATGTAGCATCC
>JAIJMN010000252.1:0-3057 GCA_022735715.1 Prevotella sp. | reverse complement strand
ACCGACAAAGTCTCCGACATTTGTTTGCCGGTGATTGTCGGAGAATCTTTGATGAGATTCAGTATTTTCTGCTGATGCTCAGTGAGTTTCGTCTCCGACATGTCTCCGTCATAGTCTCCGACATTCGGGGGGTCAGAAGAGGCAAAAATGATGGTCTGGAATTGGGTCGGGGTTGATTTGAACTATGGCTTTAACTCGTCCTTATACCCATCCAATGCTTTGGTCTCATTGCAGATGCGTGTGAGTCCGCTACCTCGTTTCTCCATATAGTCAAGTTGAGCCATCACGTTTGCAAGTATGGGATTACGCCTTTCAGAAGACACATCTTTGGTGTCCAAATCCTGTGTCCTTTATTGTTTCATTACTGCATCATGCCACGCGCCCCTTCATAAGAGCAACTCTCAGCACCTACTTTCTGTGCTTCTTTCAGGGCTGTTTCCAAATCTGATTCTAAGAGATTGAATATTCCAAACACTAATTTGTCTTTGAACAAATAATTAATCAAAGCAGCTGCTGTCCAGTCACCTGCACCAGCGGTATCCACCACTTTTTCATTTGCAACAGGTTCCAAATGCTTCCAATCGCCATTCAAGCGATAGCTCAAACCCTTTGCCCCTTGCGTTTGGATAAACAGCTTATCATTATAGTCTTTAAACTGGTTAATGTCTTTTATCCTCTGTTCCGAGAATTTGATTATATCAGACACCTCAACACATTTGTTGAACAGACAGACATTACCTCCTCTGCTGGAAGGCTCAAAGAATATCACCGACCCCTTTTCCTTGAATGTAGTGGCTAGCTTCAAGATGGCGGGTGAAACCCTGTCAAAGAAGAATACCTTTGGCACAAAGTCTATCCTCTCAATCACCCCATTTGCCTGTTTCAGCGTCAGCGACTTGAAGTCCAGATAGAACCGCCCGATATTGTTGCGCGATTCAAACTTATGTGTGGGAACACCATCCTTGTTAATGAAGTTACGCTGCACGATCACCGGTGTTTTACCGTCTTGGGTAGAGACAAAATCTATGTGTACATGGTGCTTTTTCATGTCATCCAATACACTCATCCCGTCTTTTGTGCCATCCAGACGGGCTATGGGATAAGCATCCCAACCCATGTAGGAGAGAATCATCATCACATTACCGCATGTGCCACCAACGTAATAGGATATGGGGACTCTTTGCCCGTCCCAAATCAACACATCCAGGCTAATAAGGCCTGCACCAACTATAATATTATTTGTTTCAAGTTCCATGTTTTAAGTATCAAGATTCAAACTTCAGGATTAAGCCTCTCCACCAACTCTGCTTTCACCTTTTCCCACGCCACCTGTGGGTCATACTCCACCTGTGGCCCAAGAATCATTTCCGTGTCAGTCAAGAATTCATCATCTTGTAGTTTCCCGTCCATATTCAACAAAAACTCTTTGTATGTTGGCAAGTGAGAGGCTGTGAAGCCCAGATACCGCTCATAGCTTTCCATCACTTTCCCCTTATCCAACTCAGGCTGCATTGAAAGTATCTTCCACAGGTCAAACAAATCACGTCCTTTTCTCCGCTGATAAACAGCTCTCAGTTTCGTCCCTGTCAGTTCTGCCAATTCATAGGTCAGCACTTCGCAAGCACCTTTGAACCACGAACTATTCACCACAAAAGGAACTCTTACCATTGGATATACCGAGAAATGCTCCTTGCAGTTAATCTCCACCTTCAAATGAATCTCCCCCGCATCCATATCCGTCGGTTGCACCTTGAACACCAGCGTATTGTTGTGCTTCTTCTGCTTCACCACCGGCTCACCCAGCCAAGCCAAAGCATCCCGCAGATGGTCAATCGTCTCTTTGATGGGTTCCGCCTGCACTTGTACAAGGTCGATGTCTTCCGAGTATCTGGGCTGCGGCTTCAGATACAGCTTACCTAATGCCGTGCCGCCTCTGAATGCCAGATGCTCCGCAAGAAATGCATCGCTATAGATAGACACTAACGCACGGCAGACTATCAAATCCTGTTCGATGAATTTATTCACCACCCACGGGGCCTGCTCGCTCCATTCCGTAATATATCGCTCTGGTATCATAACTCGTCAATCTCTATGGTTTCGTTCACAATAATTCTCCATTTGGCGTTTCTTTCGCACCCCTCGCTACTCTTTCCAGCCTTTAAAGGTACATACTGGAGTGCGAAACCGGAACACTTCAACAGACTGTACACCGACTCTGCCGCTTCTCCTTCCTCCAGCACCTCGTCCAGAATATAGCCCAGACGCTGCAGACTGGTTACAGGCACTTCCTTCACGAAGTCAGCCCCTAAGCGCTCGAAATCCAGTTTCTCAGCCAGTTCAGCCAGAACAGTGGCTGCCCGCGAAACGCTCCCTGTCTTTGCCTGATACGTCAGCAAATCCACTGCCGTCAGTTCAGGACACGACACGTTAATGTAGCCCGTCCGCGTCTGCCGTCTCTCCACGTATGTCTCAGGAATATGACTTTTGCAGAAAAAATGCGTAAGGTACTTCTCTCCCTTCTTGTCACGCATGGCGGGAGGCTCTATCATCACGCTGAACCGCAGCGGAACCTGATGCGAAGCTCCGTGATAACTTGCCGCACTCAACAGAGCCACATAGTATTTGCGTCCCAGATGGTGCATCATGTCATCCAAGTAAAACGACTGCGGCACAGCCCCGCGCAGCACATACTCATCTGGCACAATGACGTAGAAGCCGCGCAGGGGCGACATAATCCGTCCCTTGCTCACCTCCCTGGTCAGTGCCCGTGCAATGCTGCCGGCACTCATATCAGGGAACGCCTGCGCCACCTCATCGTGTGTGAAGGTGTAATTGCCTCTAAGCGGCTTATCGTATATCCAGCTTGCTATGCTCGCCATTATCTCGCATTTAATATTTCGTTTGCAAAGATAGACATTTTCTGTCTAACTGCGCAAATTAATTACGAAAAATTGGTTCTAATATTGTTGTATTTTTAATATTGTTGTATTTTTAATATTGTTGTATTTTTAATATTGTTGTATTTTTAATATTGTTGTATTTTTAATATTGTTGTAT
>JAIJMN010000251.1:0-3067 GCA_022735715.1 Prevotella sp. | reverse complement strand
TTTGCAGGTGTGTTCCGTTGCGACGACACCAACCGCCGTATGGTGCTGCACGTTGGCTTCTCTAAGGATGGTGTCAACTGGAACATCAACGAAGAACCGCTGCACTTCGAGTGCGACAACAAGGAGATTGGCGAGTGGGTGTACGGCTACGACCCGCGCGTGTGCTTCATCGAGGACCGCTACTATGTGACATGGTGCAACGGTTATCATGGTCCTACAATCGGTGTGGCTTGGACTAAGGACTTCAAGACATTCCATCAGCTCGAAAACGCATTCCTTCCCTACAACCGCAACGGCGTACTCTTCCCCGAGAAGATCAACGGCCGCTTCGCTATGTTGTCACGTCCGAGCGACACAGGTCACACTCCGTTTGGTGACATCTTCTACAGCGAGTCGCCCGACATGGAGTTCTGGGGACGTCATCGCCACGTTATGGCTCCCGCAGCATTCGAGTTGTCAGCATGGCAGTGCATGAAGATTGGTGCAGGTCCAGTGCCTGTTAAGACATCTGAGGGTTGGCTGCTGTTCTATCACGGCGTGCTTCGCTCTTGCAACGGCTACGTTTACGCTTTTGGTTCGGCTCTGCTCGACCTCGAACAGCCCTGGAAGGCAACTCATCGTTCAGGTCCTTACCTCATCACTCCGCAAACTCCGTACGAGTGTATGGGCGATGTGCCTAACGTTTGCTTCCCTTGCGCCGAAGTACACGACCCCGAGACTGGCCGCATAGCTGTATATTATGGCTGCGCCGACACCGTTACGGGTCTCGCATTCGGATACATTCCCGAAATCGTGGAGTGGACAAAGAAGAACAGCATTATCTAATTGATATAAGCACTCAATAGGAGGCTACGGCATTTCCGCCCGTAATATGCGTAATTAGCTTTGTTATTATTAATTAGCTTGCGCAGACTACGGTGGGGATGCCATAGCCTCCCTTTTTTGCAATTATATTTTTAAATTCTCAACTCTACAGTCCTAATTCCCAATTACATACCGCCGAATATTGTTTTCTGCAAATAAACTTTGTTGTATATGCATATTTTTCATCAAATATCATTAACTTTGCAACACAAATCTTTTATAAAACACATCTGAATTTTTATGGGAGGCATATTCGGCACCATTTCCAAGAAAAGCTGTGTGACAGACGTTTTCTATGGAACTGACTACAATTCACATCTCGGAACGCGACGTGGCGGTTTGGCGATGTACAGTAAGGAGAAGGGATTCGTCCGCTCCATCCACAATCTGGAGAACTCGTATTTCCGCTCCAAGTTCGAACCGACGCTCGACCGATTCGAGGGTAGTACTGCGGGTATTGGTGTTATCAGCGACACCGACGCGCAACCACTTGTGATAAACTCGCATCTCGGACGTTTTGCTATCTGCACAGTAGCTAAGATTGTGAACATCGAGGAACTCACTCAGCAACTGCTTGAGAAGAACATGCACTTTGCCGAATTGTCGCAAAGCGCCACCAACCCAACTGAACTTATAGCCTTGCTGCTTATTCAAGGCAAATCGTTCAAGGAAGGTATCGAAAACGTATACCATAACATCAAGGGCTCTTGCACCATGATGATTCTAACGGAAGACTCGCTTATCTGCGCACGCGACGCATGGGGCCGTACTCCATTAATAATAGGTAAGAAGGAGGGCGCATACGCTGCTTCGAGTGAGTCTACTTCTTTCCCGAATCTTGATTACGAAACTGTATATAATATTGCCCCGGGTGAGATTATTGAGCTTAAGGCCGACAGTCTGACACAGATACGCAAGCCCAATAAGAAAATGCAGGTTTGCTCGTTCCTGTGGGTTTACTATGGTTTCCCGACTTCAACCTACGAATGCAAGAACGTTGAGGAGGCTCGTTTCAGCAACGGATTCAATCTGGCTAAGACCGACGACGTTGAGGTTGACTGCTGTTCGGGTATTCCCGACTCTGGCACCGGAATGGCTATGGGTTATGCAGCAGGCAAAGGCGTTCCCTATCAGCGCTGTATTGCCAAGTACACTCCTACATGGCCGCGCTCGTTTACACCCTCAAACCAGACCATGCGATCGCTTGTTGCCAAGATGAAACTCATACCAAACAAGGCTATGATCAATGGCAAGCGTGTGCTGTTTTGCGACGACTCTATCGTACGTGGCACCCAGTTGCGCGACAATGTGAAGGGATTGTTCGATGCAGGACTTAAGGAATTCCATATGCGTATAGCTTGTCCGCCGCTGGTTTACGGCTGTCCGTTCATCAACTTCACATCTGCCAAGAGCGATATGGAGCTTATCACACGCCGCATTATCGAGAAGTTTGAGGGCGATGCCAATAAGGATCTCGACAAATATGCAACCACCGACTCGCCTCAGTACACAAAGATGGTGGACGAAATACGCCGCCAGTTGGGTCTGACAACGCTCAAATTCAACACTATAGAGCAGCTCATCAAGGCTATCGGATTGCCCAAGTGTCAGGTTTGTACACACTGTTTTGACGGCTCAAGCAAGTACACTCTTGAGGAGCAGGCAGACGAAGATTAATGTTGGTGCGATTGTTTCGATTTGCATTTCAATAAGGCTTTTATGCCCAATAAATCATATCCAATGTATCATTCGTGGAGCTTGGATTAATAAAAACATAGCGTCCTGGAAGGACAAAAGCAATGAATGGTTTGCTTTTGTCTTTGCAGGGCGTTTTGGTTTATGCTCGTTTAAATCATCGGAATAAAATAATTTCATTGCATAAGAATTAGATAGTTAATACGCAAATATTATAATTCTAATGCACAAGAATTAGTGTTTCATTACACAGGAATTAGTATTTCATTACACAGAAATTGGTATTTCATTGCAGTATGAATAAAAAGGAACTTTGTTATATATTTATTGTAGTAGTGATGGGAGTGTCGCTACTGCTGGGTTTTGTAGTTGAAGTGTTCGGAATCGACTTGGCCCAGGCTGCCTGGGTGGCTGGTTGGGTGTCGTCGCCTGTTGCTTTGGCAGTAGGTTTTGTATTTGCAATGCTGTTTGGCAAGGCGTTTCCCGATTTCAACAAGACCATGTCGAA
>JAIJMN010000250.1:0-3086 GCA_022735715.1 Prevotella sp. | reverse complement strand
AGAGAAAGAGTGTCGTTTGTCTTCAACAAATCTGTGTATCGCTTGTTGATTTCATTGCCGTAAATGCGGACAACTACTTTCTTCTTGATCTGGTCAATCTCATAGTCTGGCATAGGGAAATGTCTGTGCCATTGTTCATTGAACATTTTCTTGATACCACGGCTTACAGTATCAATCATGTTAAAATCTACCATAGCCCTGCACAGGCATTCATTACGGAAATGTGTCTGAGGCTCTTCGTTCCTTAAAGCATTCTCCAAAGTGCCAGGGATGAATGTGCCAGCGTTGGAATAATACAGATATCCAGGATTCTCCACGAAATTGATGCGTTGCTGAAGAGTGTAGTCTTGATGAGCAATGCAGTTATGAAGAGCCTCACGAATGGTATAGTCATCATACTGCTTCATCGTGTCAGGAAAAAGCGTACCTCCAGGCATCTCACGCAATGTCAAATTCTCTATCTTTGATAGGATTTCGTCCACTGTCAATATAAAAGGTACGGTGAAGTGTTCGTAGTCAACCACTTCTTGATTCTTGTCTCGGCGTGTCCATGTAACCTGTGCAACTGCAGGACGTAGTTTGAAAGCTGATTCGTATTTGCCCAACAATATGATGGCAGCCCGAGTTGTGCCTCCGTTTCTTGTTAATCCACACTTGTCCAGAAATGTTTGAACATTCCAAGCATTCACTTCTTCCGTAGGTATGCGACTATGGACTTTCTTGAACATCATTCGAGCCTTGGCAATGGCCACCTCATCCAAATCGTCTATTGTAGCATCTGGAACAATTTCTGCAGACCAGTCCTTAGCTGTATAGATTGGTTCTTCAAGAATAACAGCCATCCTTTCGCTAGTCATTTCAACCAACGAATCCTCTATCCGTTGCCATGTCTTCTTGTGGGCAAGGACTGGGCGACGAGGCAAGTGTTTTGGGATATGTATTATCCATACTCGCTTGTTCGTATCATCCGTTACAAATTCTTCAATGCTTAGTCCTTCAGATGACAGATAAGTGCATTGCTCTGTGAGTTTGAAGGTTGCCGACTGCGTGTTTGCAGGCTGACCATTAAAGGTTAGCCTTGAAATGTCAGTTCCGACAATTTCGAGTATCTTGTCTTTAACACCAATCACAAGATGGCCTCCCTCCATGTTGGCGATAGCCGCCACGTAGGATATGACATCGTCTTTCTCGTTCCCACAGAACGAGTTCTTCAAATTCTTAAATTCCTTCCATTCACATCGAGCATTCTCTTGTGGGTACTCACGTAGGAGGTATTGTTGTAGTTCGAGTTCTGTCATTGTATTTTACCTATAGAAAGCATAGAATTTCTCTTGCATTTTCTCTTTGAGATTGAACTTCTTTGTGGTGTCCAAAGCACGCTCAATGCAGATAAACTTTTTGTCTGTATGCTGCATGAAGTATTCTACAGTTTCATCATTGAGATTTGCATCTACAGTGATGTAGGCTTCTTTTTCTCCATCTGTTGCCCAATAAACTGTGTTTTGGGTAAAACGAGGTTGTTTTTCCAGTTTATAGGTGAGCATAAAGCCTTGTTTTATCAGAATCTCTGTTACCACCTCTTCTTCATTGAAAGCTATTATTAGTTGGCGTTCTTTTTCCTTGATATATTCTTGAAAGAGGGCAAGATTCTCTTCCTCGTTCTTTGTTGGGTCTGGTGTAAAGTCGGTTCTTGGGAAACTTGACTTTGACAGTGTGAAGACCTTGAAGCCGAGCTGATCGAGTTGCTGCTTGTAGTTCTCGTCTATGATTTTTCCTTCGCTTTCTTTCTGATACTTTTCTACTACTGCTTTATTGCGGGCTATGGTTATTTCGCTGATGGTCTTGAAGCCAGCACGACGGGCATTGCTGTTTTCGTCCGTCAACTGAGGTATTTGTACCAAGATGAACTTACGATGGCCACCATCTTTCATATTTTGATTCATTACGGCATGGCCTGTCGTTCCTGAACCCGCAAAGAAATCTAAAACGATGCAGTCTTTGTCTTCTTCCTTATTTATTATGTACGAAATTGCTTTCTGCACAAGTTGTGCAGGTTTTGGAAAAGGAAAGATTCCTCTTCCGATTAATGATTCTAATTCTGTTGTAGCTTTATCTGTTGTTCCAGCGTCTTCACTTTTCCAAATATTTGTTGGAACCATACCTCCTTCCATATCTGACAAAAATTTCTTTAGTCGAGGATATTTGTTACGACCATCTTGTCCCCACCATAGGCGATTTTCAGAAACATGTTGCAAGTATGTGTTATATTCATACTTCCAAGCATTTGTTGGATGCTCAATTTCTTCACCTGTAAATGGATTGGTTATAGTGTAACACAAATTTGGACGTTCCTCTCTTAAAGCAGGATTTGTATACAAAATACTTGTCCATAGACCTCGTGGGTCATTGTCTGGATTAGAATATAAGGCGTTTGCACTATCAGTTCTTGGCTCTTTAATATCTATGATTTCTTGCGAACGTCTATAACAAACAATATGTTCAGTATTGGTGCCAAACAATTTTGAATTATTACTCCTTGTTTGTCTTTTCTCCCATATAATATTAACTAAAAAGTTTTCTTCTCCAAAAACTTCATCACAAACCTTTCTTAAATGATGAATTTCATGATCGTCCATTGATATAAATATTACTCCATCAGGGCGTAATAAGGTACGAGCTACCAACAATCGGCTATACATATCGTCTAACCAATTGCTATGAAAACGACCATCAGAATCAGAATTAGTATCCAAAGTTATTCCTTCTTCCTTTACTTCAGTATGTTCCCAATACGATTTCTTGCTTTCTGAGAAATCATCATTGTAAAGAAAATCTTCTCCAGTATTATATGGTGGATCAATATATATGCACTTCACCTTGTTTCTGTAGCTTGAAGTCAACACTTTGAGCACTTCAAGGTTTTCACCTTCAATAATGATATTCTCGGTAGTCTCTGCATTTACGCTTCGCTTCTCGTCATAATGCAGTGTGGCACGTGTTGGAGTAAAGGCATTACGTTTCGCAGCTGATTTGCCAAACCAGCGGAACTCGTAACGCTCTGTTTCTTCTACACTATTTGGGTTCAC
>JAIJMN010000249.1:0-3092 GCA_022735715.1 Prevotella sp. | reverse complement strand
GCCTTGCGCAAGGCAAAGTCGTAGGCGTTGTAATAATACTCAATGAAATGTGTCCAAAGAGCCTTTTCAGACAAAGAGCGTGCGTTGTTGCGCATACGTGTCTGCTTGGTCTTGGTTGCATTGGCATACTTGATGACAGTCTTCTTGATGTCGTCTGCCACCTCATTGTAGTTGTAGTCGGTACGATGGATTACCTCCACGCCGTTGTCGAGTGTCGACTTGCCTCCGCACTCAGAGTGTGCCCAAAGTCCGAAACCGGCAAGGTCAGTAGTAATACATGGCACCTTGAATGCTACAGCCTCAAGCGGAGTGTAGCCCCACGGCTCGTAGTATGACGGGTAGACACAGAGGTCGTTGCCGAGTATTACGTCAAAGTATGATAGGTTGACTATGCCGTCGTCGCCAGTCAGATAGCAAGGTATGAAGATGAGCTTCACCTTCTCGCCCTTCTGATTGTGCATTCCGAGCCAGTTCATCATGCCAAGAGCACGGTCGTTCTGCTGCTCGTTGAGCCAATGTGTGATAACTGGAGTTTCGAGCGGAGTGTCAAACTTCTCGCCCTGAGCCATCTTCTGCAAGCGCTCGGCAAGGTCGTCGCGCTTACAGTTGACCCAAGCAGGAACTTCGATAAATGCCACAAGTTCCTTGTTGAGTTCGTCGGCCGAAAGACGCAGACGATTAACTGCCTCAATGAAGACATCAATACCCTTGTTGCGCCACTCGTAGCGTCCGCTTGTAGAGATAATGACAGCATCATCGGCTACTTCGTCGCCCGTAAGAGCGCGCGTAATGTCAAGCAGACGCTTGCGTGCTGCCTCGCGCTTGCGGTCGAACTCCTTGCCCTGCGGTACGAAGTCGTCCTCAAATCCGTTTGGCAGAACTACGTCAACCGGCTTGTCGAGCAGTTCGGCACATTCACGTGCTGTAATCTCGCTTACTGTAGTGAAACAATCTACGTGGGCAGCTGTCTGCTTCTCGATAGACTGCTTGCTCTGCATATTAAGCTCCTCGGCCATCTGGTCACCGTTGTAAGCTTCAAGATATTCATAAAGTGGCTTGTTGTTGCCTGCGATGCTTCGTCCGATGCTTGTGGCATGTGTTGTGAAGATTGTGGCAATCTGCGGCAGACGGTCGTTGATATATAGAGCACCCAAACCAGTCATCCATTCGTTGGCATGATATATGGTCTTGTTGGCGCGCTTCTTCTTGCTTATATAATAATTGTAATAGCTCTCAACAACGAGTGCTGCTGCATACGAGAACATAGATGCTTCATCATAGTCGCCATAAGCGTGAAGACTGTCAACGTGGTATTTCTCCCACAATTGTCCGTAAATCTCGTCTTTCTTTGCGAAATACGGTTGGAAGTCAACCAAAACGGCTACGGGATTGCCTGGAACAGTCCAGCGACCTATCTTTATATTAAGACCTTGTTTGGCTGCTGCTGTGCGCCAAGGCTTAAGAAGTGCAGGATCTTCCTCAAAATACGGGCTTTGTTTCTCGCCCCAACAATCGGGACCGATGAAAACCAAATTGTCGCCAAGATTCTCTTTAAGGGTCTTTGCGCGGGTGGAAAGAACAGCATAAATACCACCTACCTTGTTGCAAACTTCCCAACTTGACTCAAAAATATAGTCAGGAAATAGTCTCTCTTTTTTCATAAAAAAGTTAAATATTTGCTGCAAATATAGTATATTAAAAGTAAAAACACGAGGGTTTCAAACTTTTTTTTCGGATTTTTTAGGTATTCTTGATATGAATTCGTTATATTTGCATAGTAAAAGGGTGAAAGTTTGCTGCACAAGTGAAAAACCTGTGGCTTTCAGCTGAATAAATATTCATAAAAACAGAACAAGAAAATGAGACGATTTCTTATACTTCTCCTTATGTTAGCTTCAGTTCTTATCGGAACTGCACAAAACGTCAAATCTGAAAAAGTGTTCCATACTTACATCTACAACGATGAGTACAAGGTGTATATGGACATCAATCTATACGAGGCTAACATAAGCGTGCCCGGTCAGGATGTGTTCGGGATGGTTTCGGGATTCTTCGGGGCGTTGCGCGACTCGCGTAAGTGGCTTGTTACCGATGCCAAGATTGTTGGCAAGAACAAGGCGGAACTGGATATTATCAACGATTACGGATCGGAAGATCTTACAGCCACGCTCACCTACAATCCTAAGGACAACACTTATGTGCTGAAGCAGACAGGCGGAAGTCGCCTTAAGATTGTGGTGAACCGCAAGTGGCTGAAGATTCCTACTGAGATAGTCTTGGTTCCGCATGAGCGGATGCCTGACTTGTGGTAAGTGAAGGTTGAGAATTAGATTCTCACCATATTTTTATAAACTGAAATTGAAATCAGCTCCAAATGTTATGGGTGCTCCCTTCTGACCGAAATAGCGTTTGGTGCGTGATGCCGAACTGTCCATGGCAAACGTACAGTAGCGTGTGTTAGTAAGGTTCTTTGCCCACATGTTTACTGTAAAATGCTTGAACCCGAACTTGGCGTGAGCGTTGAGAAGCGCATAGAACTTCTGTTTGTAGCTGTTAGCCTCGTCCCAATAGATTTCGCCCTGGGCTGTAGTACCTGCACCTATCACTACGCTCTTCAGAAATGACTGCTGTGGAAGAATTGTGTAGTCGGCATTTGCCGAGAGAGTGTGTTCTGGAGCGAACGGCACTCTATTGCCTCTATAGTCGTTCTTGCCATCGTTGTAGTTGCGGAATGTGGCATTAGTATAGCCGTATGCCAAAGCCCATGCAAGAGCGTTGTTGAACGAACTTCCGCGTAGAGTGATTTCGCCACCAAAACTACGGCTACGACCTGCATTAACCATCATTCTTCCGAATCCGTATGTACCTGCCATAACCGACAGCTGCTGGTTCTTTATCTGCATGTAGTAGGCAGAGAAGTCAAGATGTGCAGCTTCATTGAAGAGATTGAGGTGGGCACCTACTTCATAGTTCCAGCTCTCCTCGGGCTTGTAGGCTATCGTATTGTTCACCTTTGAATAGTCGTCGGCAGAGTGGGGGATGTCGTAGCTTCCCTTCATTGCCTTCATGCGATTGGCCATGAGTTCGGTCTG
>JAIJMN010000248.1:0-3095 GCA_022735715.1 Prevotella sp. | reverse complement strand
CAACATTATTGGCGAGGGGACAGATAACGATAGCGGCGATAAGGGACGGCAAGGACGGCAAGCCTGGTAAGGATGGTGTGAGCGTGAGTGTGGTGAGCACGACCGTGGAGTATCAGATTAGCAGCAGTGCCACCAGTGCGCCTCAGAGCGGATGGAGCACGACCGTTAAGCAGGCTACTGATGCGCAGCCTTTCCTGTGGTCGAGAACCGTCGTGAAGTATTCTGACGGCAAGAGCACAACGACTTATGGCGTGGCTTATAAGGGCAAGAACGGTTCTGACGGCAAGGATGGTGCAGTCGGTCCGCAAGGCCCGCAGGGTGAACAAGGCGTGCAAGGCCCTCAGGGTGCTACGGGTGCTACGGGTGCTCAGGGCAAGCCAGGCAAGGACGGCACGAGCGTCAACGTGAAGAGTACTTCGGTGAAATATGCTGTAACCAATAGCAATTCTCAGCCTAACGACTCGGCTTTCACCAATACGAGCATGCCGAGCGTGGCTGTGGGTCAGTACTTGTGGTCGAAGACTGAGGTGGTGTACACTGACGGCAATAGCACGAAGTCGTACAGCGTGAGCCGTATCGGTACTGACGGTGCGAAAGGTATGCCTGGTGCCAACGGCAAGACTACGCACTTCGCCTATGCCACGAGTGCTGACGGCAAGACTGGTTTCAGCACTACGATGTTTGCAGGGGCTACATATATCGGCACTTATGACGACAATAAGATTGAGGATTCAGGACTTTACACAGATTACAAGTGGACTAAGCTGAAGGGAGATACTGGTGCTAAGGGTGATACTGGTGCTCAAGGCTACGGTATTGTGGCTGCTGTTATTAGAAACAATTACACAGAGTCAGATTGGTCTGTTTATGCAGCTATAGACAGAATTGAGCCGTATACTAACACTTCTTCGACACGTAACGGTTGCCGAATAGGCGATATTTTTACGGTGTCAGGTAAGGCTACTGATACGGGGAATTATCACATAGCATATTATCGTTGTACAAATAGCAGCGGTGATTTACAAGGTAAATGTTTTGCTCATACAATTTCCCCCAAGGGTGATACTGGTGCTCAAGGCCCTCAAGGAGCGACTGGAGCGGCAGGCAAGGATGCTGTGACGGCTTCGTTCTCTCCTGCTGCTCTGACGTTCTCAGCAACGACTGACAGCAAAGGCAATGCTACGGCTAACACGACGAGCGGTAACACTGCGACTATCACTATGCTTGAGGGCAGCAGTGTGGTGACGGGTACTTACTCTATCACTACGAAGGTGGGCTGCGAAGCTGATATATCGGGCAATACTGTGAAGGTAAAGAGCGTAGCTTATGACACTATTGGCGGCAGGGCTATCAGCAGGACTTCGGCGGGCGTGACGGTGAAGTGCGTGTATAACGGCAAGACGTGCTATGTAGACCTGCCTATCAGCGTGAGCGTGAGCGCCGTGTGGGGCGGACTGGTGACTTCGCAGAAGGGGCTGGAGTCGAAGTACAATGAGGTGAGCAGCAAGTACAACGCCCTGCCACTGAAGACCCCGGAAGCACTGACGCAGTATACTTCGAGCATTAAGCAGAGCGCACGTGAGATTTCGCTGAAGGTGTCGCAGACGGCTGTGGGCAGGAAGAATCTGCTTGTGGGGAGTGCCTTCTGCAAAAAATCAGACAAGTGGAAAGGTAACGACAGTTACATACCATATATATCAGTACTTAATCAGTATAATGGGCACAACTCCGTAGAATTAGAGAATGGCGCAAATACGTCTCATGGTTTGAATTTTATCCGCGTCCCCGTCAAGACTGGCAAATACACTGTGGGGGTTATGGCGAAGTTCGACGGTAAGCCTGAATATGGAAGCTTCGCTATATACGTAGCACGTATAGGCGCAGATGGCAAACCGATAGAAAACAACAGCTGGATACCTGTAGAAGTTAGCAATGTGGTGGTTGGACAATGGTCTTTATATTCAACATCGTTTGACATTGAGGACAAATGCAAGTTTATAGATTTATGCTTTATATACACAAACAACCCTACAGCTTGGTTCGCCCAGCCTATGCTCGTCGAGGGCGACGAATATGTGGGCTGGTCGCTGTCGGAGGAGGATGCTGAGTATATCGGTGGCAATCTGCTGGATAATACTGATACGCTGGTGCAAGGCGGTAACTTGACGGTAAGAGACGGCAGCTATAGTGCTCTGCATCCTCGTGACAACAGCGACGATGAGATAAACAGACAGTCATATAAAGGGTTTACGACGCTGAATACTGACATTCGATATGCAACTGATGTCAATTCTATTGATATGCTGGAATGGGAGTTAGGCGCTGATGTGGTAAAGCAGGGGCAGGACTACATGTTCTCGTTTATGGCTAAGGGCAACAAGGGCGGTCTGTTTACTGCTTACTTCTATCGGACCAGCTCTACAGAGAAGGTGTTCGTAGAGGTATTGGACAGAGTGAACGGTCCTAACCAGTACACAGGAGCGGATGGTAATGCGCAGGTGGAGTTCAAGGAGGACTATGTATGGAAACGTTATTGGGTGCACTGGCGTGTTGTTGGCGATAATGTTCCTGCCAAAGTGCTGATACGCTGCAACAAAGGCACTGATATGTATGTCTCTCAGCCGAAGCTGGAGTATGGCGCTACAGTGACTGAGTATCGTGCGACGAAGACTGGCTATATAGAGGACAAGAGCGTGGCTGGCAAGCTGCTTGATGCTGGCATTGATATTGACAGCAAGGAGATAACGCTGACGGCAGACAAGACGAAGCTCAGAACGCAGTCGGGGCAGGAAGTGGCTGTGTTTGACAAGGACGGTCTGAACGCCGACCTTATCAACGCCAAGCACGTATGGGCGAAGAGCGAGGACGGCAATAGCACGGTGGGACATTTCGGCAATTACGAGCCTGATTTTTGCAAGGTGTCTGAGGGCGTGTATGCTCCGCTGTTCATGGGCTCGTCTACGGCGGCGAATGCTCCGTTCTATGTGACGAATACTGGTGCGATAAAGGCGACGGCAGGTTATATCGGTGATTTTACAATTAGTGATGGTAGCCTTGTAAATAGTTATGGTAAAACATCCATGAGACTGGGCGGG
>JAIJMN010000247.1:0-3108 GCA_022735715.1 Prevotella sp. | reverse complement strand
ACACTGGCAATGTACGACGACCAGGCCAACATCCCGTTCACTACGCTCATGCAGAACGACGGCATCTGCTACATAGCATCACTTCCTTTGGTGTGCACGGCACCGGCTATGACTCCCGACTTCACAAATGCCGGCAGCGGCGAGAATGACGAAAGCGCTCTACGCCATGCCATATTCACAGCTATCGACATAGTGCGCAACCGCGGCGAGTACGACTTGCCTATGGCAAACCCATTGCAGAAGCTATATCACGAGAAGCGCGACGACAGCGAGAAGGTGAGATTTGCCATTCCGAAGAAGCGCGAACCGTTCAACCGCAATGAACATAACGACCGTCGTCAGGCTCAACGTCCGGCTCAGACAGACAACCGCAACGGTGCTGCACCAGAAAACCCTGAGACAGAAAAGCCACAGGCTGCCGAATAACAGGCGCACACAGCAACGGGCACAAAACCTTTAAATTCGCTAAAAAAGAAGCAGCCCGTTGCCTATATATCAATTATAATGTGTAATTTTGTTTGCAAATGGACACATCAGAACTTCAAAGAATAAAACAAAGATACAACATTGTGGGCAATTGCGAAGCCCTCAATCACGCTCTCGACGTAGCTCTTCAGGTTGCGCCGACCGACCTTAGTGTGCTTATAGTAGGCGAAAGTGGCGTGGGCAAGGAGATTATTCCGCGCCTCATACACGACAACTCCACACGTAAGCGCGAGAAATATTTCGCTATCAACTGCGGATCCATACCCGAAGGCACTATCGACAGCGAACTCTTCGGACACGAGAAGGGTTCGTTCACGGGCGCTATAGGCGAGAGTGAAGGCTATTTTGGTACTGCCAACAAGGGCACTATATTCCTCGATGAGGTGGGCGAACTGCCTATTGCAACACAGGCACGACTGCTGCGTGTGCTCGAAACGGGCGAATATATACGTGTAGGCGGTCAGAAGATAATGAAGACCGACGTACGCATCGTGGCTGCCACCAATGTCAATATGCACAAGGCAATAAGCGAGGGACGCTTCCGCGAGGATCTGTTCTATCGTCTCAACACCATACCTATACAGATTCCGCCATTGCGCGATAGAGGCGAAGACATACTGCTGTTGTTCAGACTCTTCACAATGCAGATGGCTGAGAAGTATCGCATACCACGCATCACACTCACCGACGACGCCAAGCAGATAATGCTCAAGTACAAGTGGCCGGGCAATGTGCGCCAGCTCAAGAACATAACCGAGCAGATGTCGATATTAAGCCAGAAGCGCGAGATTGATGCCGAGACATTGAGCAAGTTCATACCTGAAGACCAGGAGAGCACACAGCTTACCACAACCACGGCTACGGGAAGCCACTCTTACGAGAGCGAACGCGAAATACTATATAAGATATTGTATGAGCTGCGCGGAAACGTGAGCGACTTGCGACGCGAAATGGCTGACATGCGCAAGAAAATGGACACGCCACACGCCCTCGACAATCTGTCGGCGCTGAATGGCATGCACTCTCTTGGCGGACCAGAGACTCACGGCTACGGCAATACCGCGGCTGCCATACAGCAGTATCACAACCAGCAGAACCGCTTCAATTCATTCCAGGATGTAGAGGCAGAGGAAATAAACGACAACGAGAATGCCAATATATACGAGAACGACAGCCTCAACCTCAACGACATTGGACGACAAGTGGTGGAGAAAGCTCTTGAACGCAACGGCGGCAACCGCAAGAAGGCGGCACAAGAACTCGGCATTTCAGACCGTACTCTCTACCGACGCATCAAGCAGTATGGACTGGACAAACAATAAAGCATATCTAAAATGACAAACAAACATAAACATCGTGCCATAAGGATGGTGGCATTTGCCATTGTGGCAATGACATGGATATCGTGTGCTTTCTCCGGATATAAGTTCAACGGAGCCAGTATCGACTACACCAAGACCAAGACTATACAGATAGCCGACTTCCCCATACGCTCAAGTTATGTGTGGGGACCTATGGGACCGATGTTCAACAATCAGCTAAAGGACGAGTTTGCCAACCATACCAAGCTTAACCAGGTGAAGCGCAACGGAGACCTGAAGATTGAGGGCGAGATAACCCAATACTCACAGCGCAACAAGTCGGTATCGGCAGACGGTAGTTCGGCACAGACAGAATTGTCAATTACGGTCAACGTACGATTCACCAACAATGCAAATCACAACGAGGACTTCGAACGACAGTTTACAGCATCAAAGTCGTACGAAACTACACAGAGCCTCGCTTCGGTGCAGGAGGAACTCGTAACGCAAATGATAAAAGACCTGACCGAACAGATATTCAACGCCACTGTGGCTAACTGGTAATACAGCATTCAACATTTAACACCTAACATTTAACAGAACAACGACGTGGACTTAGTGCGCCTCATACAACATCCCGAGCTAATGAACAAGGAGACCCTGTACGAGCTCCGAAGCCTTGTTGCGCTCTATCCTTACTATCAGACAGCCAGACTGCTGATGTTGCAGAACATGTATCTGTTGCACGACTCGGCTTTTGACGACGAACTGCATCGTGCTGCATTGTACGTATCCGACCGTTCGCTGCTATTCGAACTTGTTGAAGGTGCACATTATAAGATAAAGACAGCTCAGGAGATTGCCGATGAGAAATCAGCCAACTCCGCAGCACAACGAGAAAACACTACGGCAGGCAACCGTACCATCTCGCTTATAGACAGCTATCTTGAAACAGCACAGCCCGACAACGACAACGAAGCACAGCAATCAAAAAGCAAACCCACTCCTGCCGATGCCGCTATCGACTATGTGGCATATCTGCTCAAGCAAGAGAACGACGACGGAGAGCAGACCGATAACGACAGTCCGCAACTGAAGGGGCAGGAACTCATCGACGACTTCATCAACAACGACGGTGGCAAGATACAACTGCAAGACAAACCCACATACAAACCAGAAATAAACAACGAAGACAACACGTCAAACGACAACGATGAAGGCTATTTCACAGAGACTTTGGCCAAAATTTACATAAAACAAGGCAGATATTCAAAGGCACTTGAAATTATTCAACGCTTAAATTTGAATTATCCAAAAAAAA
>JAIJMN010000246.1:0-3171 GCA_022735715.1 Prevotella sp. | reverse complement strand
ACCGACAACAGACTGGCTGCTGCAACCTGCAGAAGGAGCAGACACAAGGCTGGTCCTAAAGTCATCACAAGCATGAAGCGACGACGGTTGGCCATATAGTATTTTGAGAAGGATATGCTGCCGAGCATACCCGAAGCTCCGAACACAATAAGAACAAGCGTCACCACGTCGGGCGACATAGACGCCACCTTACCGAGGAACGGTTCTATATAACTGTAGCCGGTATAATGGGCTGTGGCAAAGAGTACCGACATGATGAACACGCCCACAAGTACCCTATTGTGCAACAAAGCCGGTAACTGCTTGAAAGCGAACTTGCCACGGCTCTGCAGTTTAGGGAAAACTACAGCTATGAAGATGAATATCAAGGCTGAGATAATGGCAATACTTAGAAATGTCATTCGCCATCCCACATAGAGTCCTACCACACGACCGAGCGGCAGACCTACGACCATAGCCACAGACGAACCTGTAGCAATAGTACTAAGCCCTAAAGCACGCTTGCCGTCGGGCACGGTACGCACGGCAAGAGGAGGAGCTATCGACCAGAATATGGCATGCGCGCAAGCCACGCCAATACGCGAGAGCATGAGCGTGTAATAGCCTTCGGCAAATGCCGATGCCACATGGCTTACAACAAACAAGGCTATTATGGAAAGCAGAAGCCGCTTCAGCTCCATCTTCGACACCATTATCATCAACGGAAGCGACATAATGGCTACCACCCAGGCATAGACCGAGATGAGCAGTCCGGCACGCGCCTCGCTTATATTAAGGTCGGTGGCTATGTCGGTAAGCAAGCCGATCGGCATGAATTCAGAAGTATTGAACACGAATACGGCAAAGGTCAGCCCTATCAGAGGCAACCATCTGGTAAAAGACTTTTTCTTTTGCATTCTACAGAAACAATATTATTAGTTATCCTTTTTCTGACTGCAAAGTTACAGAAATATTCAGGTAACTCCGCTATCAGGAAACAGAAAAGCTTGCACAATATGATGCAAATCAAGAGCCGTAGGAATTTGCCACTCAAGAGCCGTAGGTATTTGCTGCCACGACAAAGGTTGTATGAAATCCTGCCACGGGTGTTTCGGCAAGCCAAAGGTCGCCCTCTTGCGCCAGCATCATCTGTCGTGAAAGGGGCAGTCCGATGCCTGTACCCGAAGGTTTTGTCGTGAAGAAAGGCACAAATATCTCGCGTGCCTCCTTAGGCGGTATGTGTGGAGCGTCGTTGCTGACCAGCAATAGCGTGCGCGTGTCGTCATAATCCAGGCGCAGGTCGATGTTGCGAGCGCCAGCCTCTATTGCATTCTTCGTAAGGTTTACCATAACCTGTCGCAACATTCCGCTGTCGGCACTTACACGTTCCTGGCTATTGCCAATATTCACGTGCCACACAATCGAGGGATAGAGCGTGCGCAGACTCCTTATCAGTCCGTCAATACTTACCTCTTCTATATGTGGAGCCTGTAGTTGTGTCAGTTTGCGATAGCTTTCTACGAAGGTCTGCAGATTGACGCTTGTGTCGCGAATAGCCTGCATTCCCTCTTCAAGAGGGGTTCCCTTCACGAGAGGCGAACTGATGTAGGCTTGTGTTATGCTCGATATAGGAGCCACGGCATTCATAATCTCGTGAGTCAGCACACGCGTCAGCCGTTGCCACGACTCCACCTCGCTACGTGCAAGCAGGCGGTTTATCTCGCCACTCATTTCGTTGAGAGCCGCCTGAAGGTCGCGCTCACCATGAAACATACGGTTGTCAGGCAGACGAAAGGTGAAGTCGCGATTGCGTATTGCCTCGCGCATCAGCCTTACCCTTAGCGAGAGAAGCCGTTGGTGGCGCCATTGCCACATCAGCAGCATGACAATAATCAGCACCAGTAGTATTATAATATAATAAGGAGTCATTTCCATCGGTCCTGTCCCTTAAGTCGTTTATTTCTTAAGTTTCTTGTATAGCGTCTGTCGGGTTATTCCCAACATCTCAGCAGCCTTGCTCATGTTGCCGCGACATTGTTCTACAGCCCGTTGTACGTGTTCCTGCTCCATCTGGTCGAGCGGCACCACCTCACGATTGCTGTCTATGGCATCACGCAGAACGCCTATCAGCTTGTCGTTGTCCCAAGGTTTGGTAACGAAATCGGCTGCTCCATACTTCAGTCCGTTCACAGCCAGCTGTACGTCGGCATAGGCTGTGATGAGCACCACTGGCGTATTGGGGTGCAGCTTCTTTATTGTGCGCAGCCAGAACAGTCCGTCCTGCCCCGTATTCACTCCGAGCGAGAAGTTCATGTCGAGCAGCACAGCATCAACATTCTGCTCATTTGCAAGCGTAGCCACAAGCGTGTCGGGCGAGGTCAAAGTCACGACGTGTTCGAATTCAGCTGCAAGACAAATCTTCAGGGCTGTGAGAATGGCAGAATTGTCGTCGACAACTACTATTGTACTATATGGATAGTTCATACATTTATAGGTTTAGCTATACCCACCGCATTGGCAAGCGTGTCACGTATGAATCCATTGATAGTTGTCCCTGCTTGCATAGCCATCATTGCAATCCGGCTATGAATCTCAGGAGTGATTCTTATATTCAAGTTTCCACTATAAGGCACACGCGGTTCTTTACCTTGAGCCTTGCATAGACTCAGATAATCGTCAACTGCCTCCTCAAAGTCCTTGCGCAATTCGTTTACGTCTTGTCCCTCATAGGTAATAGCGTCTTTACTCATACCAAGCACTTTACCATAAAGACAATTATCTTCCTCACTATAATCCACACTACCGGTGTAGCCCTTGTATTTTAACAATCCCATAACCTTTATTATTTATTAAAATAACCATTTGCTTTCAAAAATGTCAAAACCTGCCTCATCACATATCCTTTAATAATATTAGAAGGATGTGGTTTGTGCATAATATAACTATTTTCGTCATTATCATTTACAAAGATTACTCTCGACCCCGAAGTTGCCCCTTTATTTTCTTGATGAAATCCGAATTGGCCAAACAGAGCAGACATCTCGTCAAAAGTGAAATCTTTTGGTAAACCATAAAACCTTTTCAGCAATTTGTCTTTTTTATTCATTTATTTTTTATTTACACGGTTATGTAATACTTCACGTTGTTCTCCGGATGGTCTGGGTAGTTGATACCCGTCAGACGCTGATAGTC
>JAIJMN010000245.1:0-3176 GCA_022735715.1 Prevotella sp. | reverse complement strand
GCTGCATCAACAGGATAGTCAGGCTTTACAGAACGAAGCTTCTCAAGCATGGCAACTGCACCGTCGGCATCTACCTTCTGGTAAACACGAGCATACTTAACATATGCTGTAGCATCCTGAGGAGCCTGCTGTGTAGACATCTCATAATATGAAGCTGCCAAACCACCATCATCCTCTGCAGAAGCAATGTCACCACGAAGGATATAACCAGCTGATACGTTCTTGCCTACCTTCATTGCCATATCGGCATAAGTCTTGGCCTGCTCATAGTTCTTTGCAACAAGGAATGCACGACCGAGACCTGCAATAGCCTCTGCATTCTTCTTGTTCAACTTCATAAAGTCCTTAATCTGCGCCTTAGCTGCTACTGCGTCGCCTTTGGCGTCAACTACTACTTTTGTGATGGCATCAACCTGCGATTTAACGTCCTGTGCCATTGTTGGAGCAGCGATGCTGAGCATCAAAGCTCCTGCTACGAGATATTTAATTACTTTCATAATTCTTGTTGTTTAAATGTTCAATTGTATAAAGCCGCGGGGCAAAAGCTATTGTTTAATTAAAGGATTCTAATACGGTTTGTTGTTCACATTGACATCACGGATTGCAATCTCACCACGGGTAGGCAACAGACCTGCCTTAAACACGATGAGCTGACCACGGGGCGACTCTATAAAATGAGCAAAACCCCATGGAAGTCCACGCTTGGGGTCGTTAAGCAAAGCATAAATGGTGCGTACAAACGGATAGCGACCGTTGAGCAACCATGCCTGATATGGTTTCCACGAATTCATTGGTGTGGCCTTGTCAAGTTTTGAAACCGACATTACGGTGATGGCCTTGTTCCAAGTTGTATTGGTAGTGTCACGCTTGTCATTGAGCCAATTGCTGCCTATTATACCAATCGCATTGGGAGTACGCGCTACATAGTCAATAACGTCCTTTGAATCTTTAGCTGCAAACACGTTCGGACTATTGATAGGCTTGCCACCAAGGATTGAGTCGCAACAGTAGTCGACAGCAGCCGACTTCTTGTTGTCGAAACATACCCATATCTCACCGAGCTTTGAGCCAGGGTTAACCTCGTTCCATCGTGTCTTCTTACCGGATAACACAGCCTTTATATCATTGACTGTGATGCACGAATCGAGGTTCTTATTATTGCAGATGAGAGCCATACCATCGTATGCGAGAGGCACAGCCTCGGGCAACTGGTCGGTTCCCTTCAGATAATCATATTCTTTTTTAGTGAAGTTGCGTGCCGTAATGGTGAGCATCACCTTGTTCTTAAGAAGCATGTTAACACCATCTACCTCGTTAGTATAGATAGGCTTTACCATTGCCTCTGGACACTGCATCTCGAATACCTGCTTCAGTTCGTCAACAATCGGACTGAAACTCTCGTCGGCTGCAAAGCTAATCACACCCGAAGAGTTGGTGTCTGTGCGGCCATCCTTACGCTTCTGCTGTCCGCATGAAACGAAGACAAAAGCCACAAGGGCTAATCCTACTATGAATTTGAAGGATAAGTTCTTTCTCATTATTCCTATGAATAAAAATAATGGCGTTATTCGTTTATTGGAAATAACGCCGATGTGTCTTGTTGTTTCTAAATGTTGCCACCGAGCAATCCCTTCTTATAGAGGAATTGCTCGGCTGCAACTATATCAGTTATAATTACTGTAAGCGGAATGTTACAGGTACCTGGTACTTAACACGAACGGCAGAACCGTTCTGCTTACCAGGAGTCCAACGTGGCATACCCTTAACCACGCGCATAGCCTCACGATCGAGTGACGGGTCAACCGAACGCAATACGTTAACGTCGGTGATAGAACCATCACGCTCTACGACGAAGCCAACAACAACACGTCCCTGTACGCCGTTCTCGGCAGCTACAGTCGGGTAGTGAATGTTGTCACGAAGATAAGCCATAAGAGCTGCATCGCCACCAGGGAAGAGAGGCATCTGCTCTACTACGGTAAAGATCTTGGTCTCCTCCACATGCTTAGGAGGTTCCGGAGCCTTGATTTCTTCCTTAGCCTTGAGCACTGCGCCACCAACCTCGTCGTTACCCTCAACATTGAAGGAACCGATAGCCTTGGTACTCTTCTCTACTTCCTCAAGCTTAATCTCGTCTTCTTCCTTTACCTCTTCGTCCTTCTTAATGACAGGAGCGGTAAACTTAACTGAAGACTTAACCTGCTCAACAACCTTTTCAGGTTCGGTACGAATAATTTCCTTCTTTTCTACCTTAACTTCCTTCTTCTTATCCTGGAGACGAGCCAGCTCGACAGCCTGAGTATTCTCAACAGTCTTGTTGGCCTGTGCCATTTTCTGAAGTTGGAGTCCGAGGAAAAGGAGTACTGCAGCAAGGGCTACGATAATGATGGACCACACGTTACGCTTGGTAGTACCCTTGCGCAACTTGTAGGCTCCATATGCCTGGTTTCTGCCCTCAAAGACGAGGTCAGTCCATTCATTGGATATCAAATCTATTTTTGACATTTCTTTGTCCTTTCTTTAATTATTGGTCATTGAATTACTTAATGCCGCGTTTTGCAAGCAATGCTTCATCCTGCGGATTAATCTTGTCAATGACATACGTACCAATACTGCAGATAGTCATTTCGTCCAAAGCGTCTACCATATTCTTGTAAGAAGCACCATCAGTACACTTGATAATGATGGTCATGGTAGGAACCTTACCATTCTCGAGTTCACCCTTCTTGATTTTGCTCAACATAGCGTCGTAAACGCTGTCAGGATAAGCTGCCGGATTGGCGAGCTTCTTCTGGTCAAGGCGAATCTTGGCAGCCATGATGTCAGCAACTGGAGTAGAGCCGTCCTCAGTAACGTGCTTGATAAGCACATCACGGATACCGTCCTTGCCCCATGAAGTCTCCTTCAAGCATGAGGGATCGTCGTAGTTAGGTATACCATCGACATGATAGATTTTGTCATTACCGCATACAAAGATAGTAACGGTCTGAGAAGCTTTGGTCGCGTTGCGGTCCTGATCTGAGATGTTCTTATCGTTCGAAGGCATAGTCAAGTTCATCGTCTGGGGTTTAGCCAAAGATGTACAGAGCATGAAGAACGTGATAAGAAGCATCATCATGTCCACCATAGGCGTGAAGTCCACGCGGGTGTTCATCTTTTTCTGTCTGCTTGCTTTT
>JAIJMN010000244.1:0-3188 GCA_022735715.1 Prevotella sp. | reverse complement strand
CGTATGCCTTCAGCCGTAGGTTATCAGCCTACACTTGCAAGTGAGATGGGACAGATGCAGGAGCGTATTACATCTACCAAGAAGGGTTCTATCACATCAGTACAGGCCGTTTACGTGCCTGCCGACGACTTGACCGACCCTGCTCCTGCCACAACCTTCACCCACCTTGACGCTACTACCGAGCTTTCGCGTAAGATTACCGAGCTTGGTATTTATCCTGCCGTTGACCCGCTGGGTTCTACCTCACGTATTCTCGACCCGCTGATTGTGGGCAAGGAGCACTACGAGTGTGCACAGCGCGTTAAGCAGATTCTCCAGCGCTACAAGGAGCTTCAGGACATCATCGCCATCCTTGGTATGGACGAGCTTTCTGACGAGGACAAGCTGACTGTGAACCGTGCACGTCGTGTACAGCGCTTCCTCTCTCAGCCGTTTGCCGTTGCCGAGCAGTTCACCGGTGTAAAGGGTGTGATGGTTTCTGTCGAGGACACCATCAAGGGCTTCAACATGATTCTCGACGGCGAGGTAGACGACCTGCCAGAGCAGGCATTCCTCAACGTAGGTACCATTGAGGACGCCATTGCCAAGGGTAATAAACTTCTTGAGGCTGCCAAGGGATAATCCGCTTACACACTAAAAATACTTGTAGACTATGAGTTTGAATTTAAGAATCGTCTCTCCTGAGAAAGTGGAGTTTGTAGGAACGGTCGACCGTGTGGTCGTGCCTGGCACAAGCGGCGAGTTTGAAATACTCACCGGCCATGCTCCTATCATCTCTACGCTCAACAGCGGACGCATTGCTTTTTTTGACTCTGAAGGCGAGCATGAGGTGAAGACAACGGGCGGTTTCGTTGAAGTGCAGAAGAACAATGTCAACGTTTGTGTCGAACTTTAATGAAACCCAGTTAACATGTTGAAAAATACAGAGATAGCTAAAATAAGCCGACGCTATGCCGTGCAGACCGTTGTGGCTGTAGCGGTATTGTCGTTGGCGGTTCTTTCCCTGCAGACGTTCGCTCATGTTGACGGACTTGTCCAGCCTCTTGTAGTGAGTGCTGTGTTCGCCCTTGTGGTGGAGCTGGCCGACATATTTCTATGGAAAAGGATAGCCGAGGCAAACCAAGCGATGCTTCCTACATTCTTCTCGGCCGTGTCAGGCTTCCGTATGTTGCTGGCCCTCTTCACTCTCGTCGGGTGCTACATTGCCGTAGGTCGCGATGCGATGCTCGAATACTGCCTTGTGTTCATGGCATTCTATTTATGGATGATTGCCCACCATTCCGTATTCTTCTCGCGCGTCACCAATTCGCATACTGAGTGTGACAAAGAAAATAAATAAACGATAATGAAACAGATAAAGTCATTATTACTTCTCTTGGTATTGGCACTCATGCCAGCCTTCGCCTCGGCGGGAGAAGCAGGCCACGACGGCAAGTCGCTCGACATTCCTACAACGGTACTTGAGCACCTGTCCGACTCATATGAGTGGCACATAGCTTCCTACGAGGGCAAGAGCCTGAGCATTCCGTTGCCGATAATCGTCAGAAGCTCCAATACCGGAGAGTGGACGTTCTGTACAGAGAGCAGTCTGCCGCAGAACTATTACTTCGATACAGAGCATCACGGCAAGATCTACGAGAAAATGCCTGATGGTTCGAAGGTGCGTCCGCTCGACCTGAGCATCACCAAGACCGTAGCACAGATATGGATAGTAGTGTTCATCCTTATAGCTGTGTTCCTTTCTTGTGCTCGCTGGTACAAGGGCAAGGACGAGAGAAGTGAGGCTCCTGGCGGATTTGTCGGAATGATGGAGATGTTCGTCATGACCATCTACGACGACGTGATCAAGGCGTCGATAGGCGAGAAGCATTTCAAGCCGTTCGCTCCTTATCTGCTCACGGTGTTCTTCTTCATCTTCACGACAAACATTCTCGGTTTGCTTCCTATATTCCCGGGTGGCGCCAACGTTACGGGCAACATCAACGTGACGTTCTTCCTTGCCATCTGCACTATGATTGCCATCAACCTCTTCGGCAACAAGGAGTATTGGAAAGACATCTTCTGGCCTCATGTGCCGTTGTTCCTCAAGGCTTATCCGGTGCCATTGATGCCAGTCATCGAGTTCTTCGGCGTTTTCACCAAACCGTTTGCTCTTATGGTCCGTCTCTTTGCCAACATGATGGCAGGACACGCAATCATCCTGAGTTTCACCTGCGTCATCTTCCTCGGATGGTCGATGGGCGTGGGCTACGGTATCGGTCTGAATCTCGTAAGTGCCATAATGATGCTCTTCATGAACTGTCTTGAAGTGCTTGTGGCATTCATCCAGGCTTATGTCTTCACCTTGCTGAGTGCCGTGTTCATCGGTTTGGCTCAGAAGGACGAGGAGGCAGAGGCTTAACAACAGAATTAACAATAAAAAAATAACAAATTAAAAAATTAAACAACTATGATTATTTCATCACTTTTGGCTGCTGAAGGTCTGGCACAGCTGGGCTGCGGTCTCGGAGCAGGTATTGCAGTAATTGGCGCAGGTTTGGGTATTGGCAAGATTGGCGGCAGCGCAATGGACGCTATTGCACGTCAGCCCGAGGCTTCAGGCAAGATTCAGACAAACATGATTCTTACCTCTGCATTCGTTGAGGGTTGTGCATTGTTCGCTATCGTAGCCTGCGCCTTCCTTATCAAGTAAGGTGTCGCACTCTTACGTAATAGCAACAAAGAGTTCGTAAAATATTGCAAATGGATTTTAGTACATTGCCATCAATATTAACTCCTGACCCTGGAATTCTCTTTTGGATGCTTCTTGCATTCCTTGTGGTGTTCTTCGTGCTCGCCAAGTTCGGCTTCCCGGCTATTATCGGGATGGTGGAGAAGCGCAAGAAGTACATCGACGAGAGTCTGTCCAAGGCGCAGAAGGCCGCTGCCCAGCTGGAGAACATCAAGCAGGAGAGCGAGTCGATGCTTCAGGAAGCACGTGGAAAGCAGGCCGCCATTCTCAAGGAGGCTGCTGCTACACGTGAGGCTATCGTGGCACAGGCACAGGAGAAGGCTCGTGAAGAGAGCGCCCGCATCATCAATGATGCCAAGGCAGAGATTGAAAGCCAGAAGCAGGCTGCAATCAGCGAGATTCGCCAGCAGGTAGCTGCGTTGAGTGTTGAGATTTCGGAGAAGGTCTTGCGCCAGAA
>JAIJMN010000243.1:0-3214 GCA_022735715.1 Prevotella sp. | reverse complement strand
AGTACAAATTCAAATCGTCGCACCCTTAAAATCTCTTGCAAAAGACTGTATTTCAATTAATTCAAAGAGCGATTAGTCCACTTTAACGGGACAGTAGTGGGCACTCTTGTGAAAGTCGGACAAACCTACAGATTCTCTACTGTTGATTACGATAACCAATTGTTCCGTGACTATGTCATCAATAAAGTAAAAACTGACCGTAATGGGTTGGAGACAGAATCACAAAAGCGTATTGTCGCGGCTTACGACTACTTTATTAGTCAATTGAATGCCTATGACGAGGAGTCATTGCACGATATATTAGAAGCAGTCGTAAATGCCACTTGCACTACGCATACAGTAAAGGACGAGGCTGAAGCCATCCAAATGTTCATTTTCCAGAACAACCGTGGCAAAAAGCCGTCCAATCTTGAAATAATCAAAGCGCAGTTTCTATACAATATTCATCTTTATTGTACATCTGAGGATGAGAAAGCAGAGTTGATAAGCGAGGTAAAGAATCGCTTTGAACACATCTACAAATCTATATCAAAGATAGAAGGCAATATAGATGAAGATGATATACTCACATACACTTTGCGTGTGTACTTCAATAGCCTGGATGCAAGCAATGCCTTACAAAAAGTGGATGAAGAATTAGGGAAAGACGATTCACGAATCAAATTCATTCGCAGTTTCACCCATTCACTTGCTGACAGTTTTGAACAAATGACCGTTTTCTTCCACAACGAGCAAACGGATATTATGGCACACACACTGTGGATTATCGGCCAGCCTGCTATTATTTTTCCATTTGTAATCAAGGCTTATAGCAATGGCGTTTCTGATGACGATTTCAGATTATTAGCCAAGGCTCTAACCTCTATATTCTTGCGTCACAGAGTTATTGGTACACGTGCTGTTCTCACATGGAGATTGAATGATGTCTTCAAGAAATTTGAAGGTGACGTTCATGCTGTTGTCAATCATATAGAATGGATGAAGACTACAACAGACGGATGGTGGGATTATTGGAACAACGTTGAATTTAAACGTATGCTTGAAGGCAATTTCGATGGAGGACATGGCATTGCCAAAATCATCCTTTGGCTTTATGAGAATCACCTCATAGAAAAGGGCAAGTCTGGCTATGGGTTGAAACGTTATGATGCTGTGGAGAAATCTCAGTGTGAGCATATTGCTCCAAACAAAGAAAATCAAGATGCCAATAGTGGCTATTGTCCATACGATGATGAATTTAGAGAGTCGTATCTAAATTGTCTCGGAAACTACTTGCTACTTTCTGGCCATCATAACGAATCTATCGGAAACACTACTTTTGAAGCTAAACGAAATACCTATACCCAGTTACTCCAGCAACAGGAAATCCGTAACATGACGGAACAGGATCATCTTTGGGACAAGACTAAAATTGACAAAAGAAAAGAGCTTATTGTTGATTTTGTGATGGTAACATTCTAACTAATTATGACCTCAATGGAAGTCTATACCTTCCATTGAGGCTGCAAAACTATCGTCAATAGACTGCTGTCGTGAATACTCGTCATACGTGGATAGATGTCTGCAATCTCTGTCAACGCCTTCATACCAGCCTGTGCCCAAATCTTATTGATTATCTGTTGCTGGTATAAAACAGCTGTTTTTTCTAAAAAAAAATTCAGTCTTATACCATTTATATAGTATCGATGCCCCTTAACATTGACGTTAACTCTCCTCGTTACTTATTCGTTGCTTCTTCATTCGCTCTCCGATACTTCTCCGTTACACCTTCGTTATGGCTTCGTTATGCCTCCATTATGCCTTCGTTTCGTTAACGGAGGTAGATCGAGTTCACTATGGAGGATGAACGAAGGACGAACGAAGAACTAACGAAGGAATATATATATAAAAGAGACGGTCAGCATACGAATCTGCACACCTCCCTTAACGTATTCTGCAATAACAGCACAGCTTGAAACGATCGTATCATGGCATGAAACGACCGTATCATGACTTGAAACAATCATATCATGCCATGATACGACGATTTTCCCCACCATGATACATGAAAATATCAGGCAAGACCAACAACCCATTTGCCATTTTTGTTACTTCCCATACGAGACAGGATACCGGCAGACTTTAGTGTTGCAATATGTTTTCTTACCATACGTTCAGACATACCGAGAGCTTCAGCAGCCATTATAGCTGACGCACAGGTGTTTTCACCAAGATAATCAAGCACCTTCCATGCCGAATCTGAAACTTCCGGATATTTATCATGAACTTTATCATGAACTTTATCGTGAACTTTATCGTGAACGTCATTCAATTCTTCACCTTGATGATTCTTGAGGGTTTCAAGAATTTCAGACAGCATAAAGTCGATAAACACACCAGAATCGGCAGCTTGCGTACTTGCTGTTATTGCATCATAGTAGGCTTGCTGATTAGAAAACACCATATTCTCTACTGGCAAATGCTCAAACAACGGATGCAGCTTGCCCAGAATAAGCGATTGCCACAATCTTCCCATACGTCCATTGCCATCAGCAAAAGGATGTATAAACTCAAACTCGTAATGGAACACACATGAGCGTATAAGCAGGTGGTCTTTGCTTTGCCTTAACCAAGCAAACAAATCCTCCATAAGATATGGAACCCTGTCGGCAGGAGGTGCCATGTGCACAAGGCCTTGTTCTGAAAACACACCTACGCCACTATGCCTATATCTACCAGGATAATCAATGATTGCCTCCATCATCTGTGCATGAGCCTTGAGCAAGTCTTCTTCCTTAAAAGCATCAAGATATGGATACATCTCATACGTCTTGATGGCATTCTTCACCTCTTGTATTTCCTTAAGTGGCGCAACGATATTTTTGCCGTTGATTATGTCGCGCACCTCATCCTCCGTCAGCTTATTACCTTCTATAGCAAGCGAGCTGTGGATTGTACGTATTCTGTTAACCTTGCGTAGATGCAGAGCATCCTTCTGTTCAAGTCGTATGGCATAACGCTCTATCAGACCTGAAATCTCAGCAATCTTATTGATTGCTTCTGCACTTATTGTGAACGGTGGCGTATACATAATCAATTAATATAAAATGCCTAATAACGCAAAAAGGTGCAACATCTATTTGTTGCACCTTTTCGTTTGTTGGGATACTCGGACTCGAACCAAGAATGACAGGACCAGAATCTGTAGTGTTACCATTACACCATATCCCAATAA
>JAIJMN010000242.1:0-3243 GCA_022735715.1 Prevotella sp. | reverse complement strand
GTCGAAGTATGGCAGTGTGCCCCAGTTGACACGTCCGCCACCAGAAGCGCAGTTCTGGATGGTGAGGTCGGGGTATTTGGCACGGATGCTCTGCAATACCTTCTCGAAACCACGGTGATACTCGATGTAGAGATGGCTCTGATTGTTGGCAGTAAGATACTGCGATCCGTGGTTGGATATGTTCATGTTGGCGTCCCACTTGATGTAGTTAATCTCCGGATACTTGGTCATCATGTCGTCGACGATGGAGAACACGAAGTCCTGCACCTTAGGATTGCCGAGGTCGAGTACCACCTGCGTGCCACCACGTCCGCACTTAAGGTCGCGGTGTGGAGCCTTTACGACCCATTCGGGATGCTTCTCGAAGAGTTCGCTCTTGGTATTGGACATCTCCGGCTCAAGCCAAATACCGAACTTTATGCCTTGCTTCTTGGCTTCGGCAAGCAGCCCCTCAATGCCGTGAGGCAGCTTCTGCTTGTCTACAACCCAGTCGCCCAGCGCACAGTTGTCGATGCTGCGCTTGTACTTATTGCCAAACCATCCGTCATCCATGACGAACAGTTCGCCACCCATCGACTTGATGTCAGCCATCATCTGCGCCATCTCCGGCTCCTTGATGTCGAGATATACACCCTCCCACGAGTTAAGCAGAATCTTGCGTTCGCGATTGCCGTTCATCAGCTTATATTCCCGTCCCCAGCGATGGAAGTTGCGGCTCACTCCGCTCATTCCCTCCTTGCTGTATGAGAAGGCTGTTACGGGAGTAGTGAAGGTCTCGCCTTTAGCCAAGTGATACTCCGAGTTGTATTCGTCAATGCCGGCGAAGAACTGGTGATACTCCGACTCGTCGGTCACGGCACGCAGCTTGTAGTTGCCCGAATAGCATATGGCAGCACCTATCACACGGCCCGTGTTCTCCCGTCCCTTGCCGTCGAGCGAGAACATTACTTCGCCGCGTGATGTGTGGGCGTTGCGTGTTCCGTCGCGGTTTTCAATGACGAATGTGCCGGGCTTCAGTTCTTCCTCTGAGAGTTGTGCCTCGTTAGCCCACGAACCGTAGAAGTGCGACATCCATACGTTGCCGCGACGGATGGGGAGATAAGCCGAATCGAACTGTGAGAGGGTGACGGTAGACTTCTCGCCGTTGCTTATCTCGGTCCACATCTCGATGATGTCCACGTCGTTATAGGCACGATAGCAGACCGTAACGTAGAACGGATAGACGCGGTCCTTGAGCTTCACTTTGAGCACTTTGGCGTTCTGCTCGGTCGTAGTGGTGTAGCTGTCTACATCCATCTCAAGAGTCATGTTGCCGTCGGCATGGCGCACGGAGAGCGCAGCAGCCGATTCGCCTATCATGCCATACACCGGATAAGCGTCCTTGCCAGCCGTTCCGCCAGCCTGGAGCGTGGCTATGTCGGCATCCGCCAGCTTGTCGCCATAATACACAAATTTGAATGCTCCGCCCTTGGTGGCATCCACTACGAGCGATGTCTTGGGTGTAGACACGCTGATATTCTCAGCATTGGCAACGCCTGAAAGCGTCATCAGAGCCAATGCTGGAAGAAAAAAACGTTTGGAATATTTTCCCATAGCTTTGTTTGATTATTTGTTTTTGGGTTTTAAGTTTTAAAGTTCGACTGCAAAATTATCAAAAAACGGTCAATCGCATTGGCATTATCTTGCCAACGTATGACACAATCTTGCGAGTCTAAACTATAATCTTGGTCTTGAAGTATTTCTCGCGAAATTCTCTCGGACTGCATCCCTTGTGCTTGCGAAACAGACGGTTGAAGTTACTGAGCGTGTTGAAGCCGCAATCGTAGCATATCTCGCTGATGCTGTCGGTGGTGTCTACGAGCTTGCGGGCAGCCACGCCAAGGCGCATTTCAACCACATAGTCGCTGAGAGTCTTGCTGGTGTGGTGCGAAGCTTGAAGAACCGGCTGAATGATGTGGCAGACATGCCTACGAGGTCGGCAAGGTCGGCAAGGCGGATTTCTTCGGTGAAATGATTGCTTATATAGTCCTTCACCTTGAGTATGCGACGGCTGTCGCTGTCGACATCTACCTTGGCAAACGACGACGTGGCAAGCTCGCGCGTGTCGTCGGCAAGCGACAGCTCGTAGAGTAAGGTCATAAACTTTATGACCGAATAAAACTTGTCTTGGGTTGACGAAAGGGTGTCGATGAGCGGTCTGACCTTGTCTATCGCTTCCTGCGAAAACGCCACTCCGTTGCGTGCCTTCTCAAACAAGTGCTTGATAGGCAGCAATGGTGTGCGGCCGAAAAGACTGTCAGAGCTGTCGAAGTCGAAGAAGAACTGTATCGTAACTTCACGTATCTCCTCGCTGTGGCAATCGCCTTGCAGCCATACGTGCTCAAGGTCGGGGCTTGTTATGAGCACAAGGTCGCTGTTGCCTATCGTCTGGGTGTTGTCGCCGACGATACGCACCACTCCCTCTCCGTTCTCTACATAGTTTAGTTCAAACACTTCGTGCTTGTGAATAGGATAGGTAAATTCTTTCTTACGTCTGTCTGCCACGTACATGAAGTCATTCTCGTGCAGCGGCGGCAGTTCGCGCAGTACTCTTTCGTTCATAGTTATGCAAATTTACCAATAATTTCAATATAAGCAAATATTCATAGTGTTTTTTGTGGCTAACCATATTAAAAGAGATACAGGGCGTATTATTGCGATAATTTTGGTTTGTATTGTAGCGTAGTGTCAAGTATTTTCATTAAATTTGCAAATCGAATAATGAAAAACGACAGTACGAAACTAATACAATATTAATATGATAGACGTAAAAGAAACATTGAACAGCGCAGAGGAGCGCATGGAAATGGGTGCAATGTACCTTGAGGAGCAGCTTGCACGCATCCGTGCCGGACGTGCCAACGTGGCACTTCTTGACGGCGTTCGAGTTAGTTCATGGGGTTCGATGGTGCCATTGAACCAGGTAGCCAACGTTACTGTGCCCGATCCACGCACTATCGCTATCCGTCCTTTCGACAAGAAGCAGATCCGCGAGATTGAGAAGGCAATCATGGATAGCGACGTAGGCATCACTCCCGAGAACAACGGCGAGATTATCCGCCTTGGCATTCCGCAGCCTACCGAGGAACGTCGCAAGGAGCTTGTCAAGCAGTGCAACAAGATTGGCGAGCGCACTAAGGTGGAGATTCGCAATGCACGTCAGGAGACAAAGGACAAGCTGAAGAAGGCTATCAAGGACGGTCT
>JAIJMN010000241.1:0-3257 GCA_022735715.1 Prevotella sp. | reverse complement strand
GAAGATGAACGTCAAGATATTCGAGCGCTTCCGTGCAGCGTGCGACGACTTCTTCGGCCGCAAGACTGAGTTCTTCAAGCAGCTCAAGGCTGCTTATGCCGATAATATAGAGCGCAAGAAGGCTCTCGTTGAGAAGGCGAAGTCACTGGCAGAAAGCACCGAGTGGAAGTCGACAAGTGACAAGCTCATCGCCCTTCAGAAGGAATGGAAGACCGTAGGTCAGGTTCCAAAGAAGCTCGGCGACCAGCTCTGGAACGAGTTCCTCGGAGCTTGCAACAAGTTCTTCGAAGCACGCAAGGCTGCCAACGCAGGCACACGTGGCGAGGAACGGGCCAACCTTGACAAGAAGCGCGAGCTCATAGCTCAGCTCAAGGGTCTTGGTGCTGACGCCACAAAGGATCAGGTTCAGGCTATAGTCGACGAATATAATAAGGTGGGACACGTGCCCTTCAAGGAGAAGGACACCCTCTATGCCGAGTATCATGAGGCTCTCGACGTAATATATCGTCAGCTTAACATCAGCTCAAAGCGTCGCCGTCTTGACGATTTCAAGTCGAACATCAAGAATATGGCAAAGCGTGGCGAGGAAGCTTTGGGCTCAGAGCGCTCACGCCTGATGCGTCGTTTCGACCAGCTCAAGCAGGAAATACAGACCTATGAGAACAATCTCGGTTTCCTCAACGCAAGCTCTAAGAAGGGCAATAGCCTTATCGGCGAGATGAACCGTAAGGTTCAGAAGCTCCGCGATGACCTCGAACTGGTTCGCCAGAAGATAAAGGCCATCGACGCTGAAAAATAATGGATTTACAATGTTTTTTATAAATAAGTTGCACAGCGCTGCAACGACAACTCGCACTGCCAGCGATTGGTAGTGCGAGTTTTTAAAATATACGCCCCTGTATTATTTTATTCATTTTATTAATTAATTCAACAAATCTATGTACAGACACAGATTTAACGACAGACAGGCTCTGCGCTTCAAGCATTTTTCGCGCCGTAGCTATGCTCTGTTCAGCTGTATCGGACGTGAGGTGCTCATCTGCACCCTTAGTGTGGCAACTTTGACCTACGCTAAGGCAGACGGAATCAGCACCAAGCCTGCTGCTACAGCAATGGCTGCCGACTCACTTGGCCGTCAGGAGGTGAAGCTCGACGAGGTGCTTGTCACCGGTTCGCGTGCTCCGCTCACTGCGTTGCAGTCGGCAAAGATTGTGACTGTCATCTCGCGCGACGACATTCAGCGTGCGGAGGCGTCAAGTATCAACGACATTCTTAAGTTAGCCACGGGCGTAGATGTCCGTCAGCGCGGTGGCTTTGGTGTACAGACGGACATCAGCATCAATGGCGGCACGTTCGACCAGATTACCATTCTATTGAATGGAGTGAACATGTCAAGCCCGCAAACCGGCCATAATGCAGCCGATTTCCCAGTTTCTCTTTCTGACATTGAGCGCATCGAGGTTCTCGAGGGTGCTTCGGCACGTGTGTTCGGATCGTCGGCGTTCAACGGAGCCATCAATATCGTGACGCGCACCGACAAGGAGAGCAGTGTGCGTGTGTCGGCCGAAGGAGGCTCGTTCGGCACATTCGGTGGCGATGCTGGTTTGAGTCTTCGCACGGGCAACGTAAGCCAGCAGCTCAGCGGAGGCTATACGCAGAGCGACGGTGGCACAGCCAACAGCGATTTCAAGCGCCGTCGCATGTATTATATGGGAGCTTTGGAGTCGCGCTACGTCAACCTGTCGTGGCAAGGAGGTCTGTCGTCGCAGGATTATGGCGCTTCGACATTCTACAGCGCCCGCTTCAACAACCAGTGGGAGGCCACACGCCGTTTCATGGCATCTGCTCTTGCCGACATTCGTCCGTTTGCCGACGAGCGTCTGGTGTTCTCGCCATCGGTATATTGGCACCGCGACGTCGACCATTATCAGCTTACGCGAGGCAAGGAGGGTGCCAAGAACGGCGAGAACTATCACCGTATGGACGTATATGGAGCCGCTCTCAACGCCCATGCTACATGGCTGTTGGGCAAGACAGCCGTTGGCGTCGACCTGCGCAAGGAACATATACTCAGTACTGCATACGGAACACTGCTCGATGAGAGCGAGTGGACTGCCATACACGGTTCCGACCGCCACTACGACCATCGTGGCGACCGCACCAACACGAGCGTCTTCCTTGAGCATAACGTAATTCTCGGTGGATTCACATTGTCGGCTGGCGTGCTTGCCAACCGCAATACGGGACTCGACAACCGCTTCCGTTTCTATCCTGGTGTAGACATTTCTTATCGTCCGAGCGACAATTGGAAGTTCTACGCTTCGTGGAACAAGGCGCTGCGTGTGCCCACATTCACCGACCTTTATACTTCCAACTCGGCACAGCAGGGCGATCCCAACCTCAGCCCCGAGCGCAATTCTACCTTCAAGATTGGTACACGCTACCGCACACGTGGCGTTGAGGCTGTGTTGAGCGGATTCTACTCAGAGGGCAAGAACATCATCGACTGGGTTTACCCAACCTCCGAGAGTCGCAAGTATCAGGCGATGAACATCGGCAAACTCGACAATATGGGCTATTCGGCTGACGTTACGCTCAATATGGACGAGCTTGTTACGGGTTCGTTCATCACACGCATCAAGGCTGGTTATGCCTTCATACATCAGAAGCACGAGACCGACCGCGAGATATTCGGCTCGCTCTACGCCTTGGAATATTTGCGCCACAAGGCCACCTTCCAGCTCGACCACCGCATCTGGAGTCGTCTGTCGGCATCGTGGGCAGTACGTTGGCAGCAGCGCATGAACAACTATTCGCCTTATACAAAGGTGGATGTCAAGCTGATGTGGACCGCTCCGTCGTACAGCCTTTACGTAAAGGCCGATAATATTACATGCCATAGATACTACGATTTGGGTGCTGTGCGCCAACCGGGATTGTGGATTATGGCAGGCGGAAGCGTTAGGATAGGGTTGTAAGAAATAAGCCCCACCCCCAGCCCCTCCCCCGTAGGGAGGGGAGTGGTATGCTTTGAGAATCTAATAATAATGCATTTAGATTCTAATATGAATGCATTGAAAAAACGGGTGAGATGCATTTAGGGTCTAACAAGAATCCATTGAGAATTGGGTATTAGTGTGTTGAAAATCGAATGCAATGTGTTGAAATGTTGATAAAAATACATTGAATCACGATTTTGAATGCATTGAAAATCAGTGGGTTATATGTGTGCTTTTCAAAAGGACTACATTTTTTTG
>JAIJMN010000240.1:0-3262 GCA_022735715.1 Prevotella sp. | reverse complement strand
GATGAATATACCTCCTTGGTCTTCAATGCCAGCGCAATGGCTACGACGGGAGGAAGAAGGGACCAGATAGTCCCGATGAAATTGAAATCCATAATAATTTTTTATCTCATGATTTTTTCGGATTGCAAAGGTAAGGCTTTATTTGGATTGCTGCAAAAAGTAAAACTAAAAAGTGTATAATGTATTAGGTTAGTAAAATAGGAGTGTTGAAAAAACGTAGGAGGGTATGGTGTTATAGCCATATCCTCCTACGTTTTTCTTGTTTTAATATCCGAAAATCTCTTCTGTAGAAATTCGCTTGATTGGAGCGATTTTCTCAAGAGCCTTGATGTCAAGATTCTTCTCATCGCCGAGGATGAGGTAGCGCCACGGCTTGCGAGCCATGTTTTCGTTTTCAAACTTCACGATGTCTTCGAGAGTCAATGTAGGCAACTGCTCGTAAACCTTGCGACGCAGGTCGTAGTCGATGCCACGCTGCTTGGCTGCGAGGTACGAGTATATGATGTCGTCCTTGGTGATACGCTCTGAAGCGATGCGCTTTATTGTAGCCTGCTTTGCCAGTTCGAAGGCTGCTGGAGTCTGCGGCAGAGTGTCGAGAATGTTGCTGAACACGCGGATGCAGTCCATCATCTTGTCGTTTTGTGAGATGATGTAGGTGAAAGCGTAGTTAGGATTGCCCTTGCGACGTGGTGTGGCGTAGTTGGCAAATGCGCTATAGGCAAGTCCGCGGCTTTCGCGCAACTCCTGGAATACCACTCCGTTCATGCCACCACCGAAGTACTCGTTGAACACTTCAATCTTGGCTTCATCCTCCGGGTTCCACTTCTGTCCCTCGTTGTGATACTGCACCATATATATGTTCTTTGCCTCGTAGGGTGCAATCCATATCTCGTTGTTGGGAGTCTGCTGCATTGTATATGGACGACCTGCAGGAACATCAGCCGGCGACTTGGCCACAGCATGATTCTTGTCGATAGTGGCTACGAGCTGCTTCTCGCTCAGCGGACCGTAGTAGACGATGCTGTGCTTGTAGTTCTTCAGATTGGCAATCATGTCTACGAGAGTCTGCGGATTGGCGTTCACGAGTTCGGCGCTGTCGGGTATGTTGCGGAATGAGTTGTAAGCACCGAATTCGCCATACTGCTGCAGAGCACGGAAGTTGGCCTTCTGGCTGAGCTTGTTGTCGCGACGCGACTTGAGTTCCTGCTCAACAAACTTGCGGTAAGCATCGCGGTCGACCTTGGCGTGGTTGATGACGTCCTCCATAAGGGTCATAGCCTCCTGCATATTGTCGCCCAAACCACGGAGTGAGATGACCATACTGCTATTGCTTACGCTGATGTTGTACTCGCATGCCAACTGATAGAAACGCTCCTGCACCTGCTTAGCCGACATCTTGTCGGTGCCGAGATAGTCGAAGTAGTTCTTGGCATAAGGCAGCCACTTGTTCGACTCCTCGCCCATCTCGAAGTAGTAAGCCAGGTTGAACAGCTGGTTCTGCTTGTTCTGAATGTAGTAGACGGGCAGCGCACGCTTGGTCTTGGTCTGTGTGAAGTCAGTCTTGAAGTCGAGGAATCGCGGCTGGATAGGCTCCACCTTCGAGTCCTTTATCTCCTTGACGAATGCGCTCTGCATGTCGCGGTTGGTTGGGATGGCTGTGATTGACGGCTTGTCAATCTTCTTCTGCGAGGCGTCTTCGCCCTGCTTCTTGTACACGATGGCATATCCGTCGGTGAAATGTCGGCGTGCGAAGTCGACAATCTGCTGCTTGGTCATAGCGGCAATGCGGTCGAACTTCTGCACCTCAGTCTGCCAGTCGCGTCCGTTTACGAATGTGTTGACATAAGCGTCGGCACGCTTCTCGTTGTCGTCGAGCGATTGCAGGAATTCGAGTTTCATGTTGTTGACGATAGCAGGCAGCAGCTTGTCGCTGAATTCACCCTTCTTAAGCTTCTCTATTTCGGCAAGGATGAGGCTCTTCACTTCGTCGAGGCTCTGACCCTCGTTAGGCATTCCGACGATGATGAACTGCGAGTAGTCGCGCATGGCATAGTTGAAAGCCTGGGCTGCCTGGCAACGCATGGGCTGATTGATGTTGAGGTCGAGCAGTCCTGCCTTGCCGTTGTTCAGAATAGACGAAATCACCTCAAGCGTATCGTTCTGCAGAGTTGCTGCGCCATCCATCTTCCATGCCATCATGATGTTATCGGCCTCTTTGCCTATGACGGTTGAGCTGGCAGGCGATGTGAGGTTCTTCTGCACGGGGAACTGTGGATAGACAACGTTGTCGCTCTTCTTCCACGAACCGAAATACTTGTCGATAGTAGCCACTACCTTGTCGGGGTCGAAGTCGCCAGCCATACATATTGCCACGTTGTTGGGCACATAGTAATGGTGGAAATAGTTCTTGATGTTTGTGATTGACGGGTTCTTCAGATGTTCCTGCGTACCGATAGTGGTCTGTGTGCCATACGGGTGGGTAGGGAAGAGCAGCTTGCCTATGGCAGCAAACTCCTTGCGTGTGTCGTTGGTCAGCGAGATGTTGAACTCCTCGTACACAGCCTCAAGCTCGGTATGAAAACCGCGGATGACCATATTCTGGAAGCGATCGCCCTGAATGCGTGCCCAGTTCTCCACCTCGTTCGACGGAATGTTCTCCACATAGCAAGTCACGTCGGTAGAGGTATAGGCATTGGTGCCGTTGGCTCCTATTGACGACATCAGCTTGTCGTACTCGTTAGGGATGAAGTACTTGGCTGCAATCTGCGATACTGAGTCAATCTCGTGATACAGCACTCGGCGCTGGGCAGGGTCGGTCACGGTACGATAGTGCTCATATCGGCGCTCGATGTCGTCGAGATAAGGCTTCTCCTTAGCATAGTCGGATGTGCCGAACTGGTGGGTGCCCTTAAACATAAGGTGCTCCAGATAGTGGGCAAGACCTGTAGTCTCGGCAGGGTCGTTGCGCGAACCCGTACGCACGGCTATGTACGTCTGTATGCGCGGCTGCTCCTTGTTTACCGACAGATAAATCTTAAGTCCGTTGGGCAGGGTGTAGATGCGTGTCTGCATCGGGTCGCCCTTAACGGTCTCGTAGTTGTAGGCTGATGCCTGGCTGCCAAATCCCAACAGCAGGAAAGAGGCAACAATTAGAGATTTGAATTTCATTTTATTGTTGTGAAATTTGTTATATATACATTATTATAAGTAACTAATCAAAATTAAGCGACATGTTTAGAGAAGTTTATACACAACCCCTTTC
>JAIJMN010000239.1:0-3264 GCA_022735715.1 Prevotella sp. | reverse complement strand
TCGGTATCTTGCCGTTGTAGTGTGCCGCCGTAACGATATGTTTCAGAGGTATGGAGTAAATCCAAATGGAGGACTGCGCAAGCCCTACCACATTTTTCATTAAAAGAATCATTATGAACAAGATATTCAATCAATTATTTCTGTATCTTTGCATAGCATTGTTCTGCGCAAGCTGCAACAACGACGGAGACACAGTCTATGCTGACGGAATGGCACCTTCAGAACTTATCGCCACATCGTCAGACGTAAAACTCGACATAAGCCAGCGTGCCAAGGTAGTGCTGCAACTTGCATGGATAATGTGTGTTCAGTTACCGTTACACCTTATTATGTTGACATGACCTATTACAGCAAGCGTCAGCAATGGGGATATTACATAACGACTACCGCCGACAACGAGAAGGTTACGATTGATGCCGATGCAAAGGAATACAACAAGACAACACGAACCGACTATGCCGACGAAAAGACTCTTCACTTCGACGCAAACGACGGAAAGCTCTCGCAGGCTTCGGCTTCTACAGGCATCAACATAGCCAAGGCGGGCACTTATACGATAATCGTTGCTGCCGACGGTAAGGGTTATCTCACCTATTCGGTGGTTGAAGGAAAGGTTGACTTTAGCGCAACGGACGAGCCGCAGGTTAAATATCCTGCCGAACTCTACATGGTTAAAAAGGATGACGTATCCGTTGAGCTTGCCCGACTCGCCAAGACAGGCGAGACGACATATAGCGGTACATATACACTTACAGCCAAGTGGGAGGAATTCAAGATTGTCGACCGCGAGAATTCTGTAGTATATGGTTCTGATCCGAGCGACCAATTCACACTCTCTTCAGATGCCGGAGCATGGAACATATGGTTTGACGATGATGTCGAAGCAGGCAAGACTGTGACCGTAACGGTCGACCTGAAGACGATGAAACGGGGCCGCACCATAATGGAATAGGAACTTCTACAAACCGATAGTTCCGACCATAAAACCTCCTTGATTAATGAACACGTTATCATCTGCCAATGAATACGTTATCGTTGACCAATGAATACGTTATCGTAGGCTTATGAATACGTTATCGTTTTTTCATCAATCAAAGGACAAAACAAAAAGAAACAAAACGACAAACAAACAAAACGCTCTACCCTTCACTCCCTCCCTACTGGGTAGGAGTGGAACGGAGCCTTTACATTATATTATATACAATGAAAAAATCATTCCTTAAACCGCTTCTACTCGCTGCCTTGGCGTTCGTCACGTTATCTTCGTGCAGCGACGACCACGATACAATTCCGCAGAAAGAACCGACCTATGACATGACCGGTTTTGCAAAGGGTGCCGACGTGAGCTGGCTCACACAGATGCAGGCTTCAGGCAAAAAGTTCTACAACAGCAACGGTACCGAGCAGGACTGCATGTCGCTCTTGCGCGACCTTGGTGTCAATTCCATACGTCTTCGTGTATGAGATGAAGGCTGCCGTAGCAGACGTACTGAAGTATCTTAAGGACAATGACATTGATGTTGAGTGGATACAGATAGGCAACGAGACACGCGTGGGAATGCTTTGGCCGCTCGGTCTTGCAAGCGACAACAACTTCAGCAATTACGCTGCGCTCAACAATGCGGGCTATGACGCTGCCAAGGCGGTTTATCCCAATGTCCAATACATCATACACATTGACCAGGGCAACGACCTTGGCGGATTCACATGGATGTTTGACGGACTGAAAGCAGCCGGTGCAAAGTGGGACGTTATCGGTAACAAGGGAGCGTTCGACTCTAACGGCAAGCCGACCGATGCTCTGAATGCTTTCAAGAATTGAGAGTTGAGAATTATTATTAAACTCAATATATAATCTACATTTAATATATAATCAATGAATCGTTTATATACATTAATACCTAACATGCTCAACAGCATACCTCTCCCCTCCCTGCTGGGGAGGAGCTGGGGGTGGGGTTTCTGTGGCTTCTGCGCCCTTTCTCTCGCTACATCCCTCACCGCTTACGCCCAACGCAGCACAATCAATCTGAAGCAATGGCAGTTCTCGCGCGACAGCATCAACTATAAAGCTGTCACCGTTCCGCACGACTGGGCTATCAACGGACCCTTCGACAAGAAGTGGGATCTTCAGTATGTTGCAATAGAGCAGAACGGCGAAAAGGAGAAGACGGAGAAGTCGGGACGCTCGGGTGCTCTGCCTTGGATAGGACGTGGATTCTATAAGACTACGGTCAACTTGAAGCGACTGCCCAAGACGGCTGTCCTGGAGTTTGACGGAGCCATGGCCGACCCTCACGTGTATATAAATGACAAGCTGGCGGGCCACTGGGCTTACGGATATAACGCCTTCCGTGTTGACGCAGCGCCATACTTGAAGAAGGGCAGAAACGAGATTAGCGTGAGCCTCAACAACCGCGAGGAGAGCTCGCGATGGTATCCGGGCGGCGGACTGTACCGTCCCGTACAACTCGTGATGAATGCCGACGCTGCTACAATCAATCCCTGGGGCTGCTATTTCCGCACAGAGTCGATAAACAAAGGCAAGGCTGAGGTGAGCATCTGCACCAATATAAACAATGCAGACAAGACTCTCTCGATAGAAAACCTGCTTGTCGACAATGCAGGCAAGGTGGTGGCACAGTTCAAGCACGGCGACTTCGACGCCCAGGGCAATGTTGTAAAGACGCTGACTGTGGACGATGCTCAGCTGTGGTCGCCCGAATCACCTTATTTATATAAGCTCGTCACACGTCTGTATCGCAACAACAAGCTTATAGACCAGACCAGTCAGAAGGTTGGCATACGTACAGTACGTGTGGCGCAGTGGGACGGTTTCCAGCTGAATGGAGTATCGCGCAAGATTAAGGGCGTGTGTCTGCATCACGATCTGGGTCTGATAGGTGCTGCAGTGAACAAGGCTGCACTCATCCGACAGATACGCACGATGAAGGATATGGGTTGCGACGCCATACGCACGGCGCATAACATGCCGTCGACATGGCAGATGGAGATATGCGACTCGATGGGTATGATGGTGATGGCAGAGAGCTTCGACATGTGGATTTATCCGAAATGCAAGAACGGCTACGCCCTCAACTTCAAGCAATGGGCCGACAAGGACATGGAAAACCTTGTGCTCAACCACCGCAACCATCCGTCAATCGTGATGTGGAGCATTGGCAACGAGGTACCAGAACAGTGGAGCAAGGAGGGCAGAGACATCTCGAAGCACTTGCAGGACATCTGCCATAAGCTCGACCC
>JAIJMN010000238.1:0-3270 GCA_022735715.1 Prevotella sp. | reverse complement strand
AACATAAAGAAATATCTTGATGTATCGTACGACGTTACACCATACTTCAAGGTTGATCCTATAGATATTGTTATCTTCTGGGATGATAAAAATAAGGATGAGCTGACTAAAGTGGTGAACTTCTCAACCAACCTTGGTGGCATTCAATTCCCTTCTGATTGGAGTAAGAATCCGAAGGGTGATTATGATGTGTCGTATGCCCAGTCGACAATAAACATTAAGTGCGAAGACCCAAATGCGGCTGAAGGCAATTTCACCATTACGGCAACATCCAACCCTGGAACAACCACCACGCATGTATTTACGGTAAAGTCGAATGAAGCAGTTAAAGATGCAGCCGGTAAAGAAATATATAAGGAGCAACAGATACGCGTAACGGTGCGTCCGCCAAAGGGCAACTACATTATATATATGCGAGCCATTAACGACTTGGCATGGTGTAATGGTGGCGGTACCGAGGAGTATAAGCATTCGCTGATGCTTGATGAGGATTCACGTCTTGGCAAAACAAACAACAACTGGCGTGACGGTTGGTGGGAAGAGCAGGATGCAAAAGCAAAATGGGGTTCAGACAAATCGCCACATTCTGATTACCACTTTGTGTATGTATACACGCAGATAGGTGAGACAAACTCTGATGGTACTAAGGACGAGAATAATACAGAATGGTATTTCACTAAACAATACGATATAGCTGCCGATACACGTAACACTGTGTCGCATGATAAAGATATGAATGATTATAAAGGTAAATGGTGGCCTGGCAGTAAGATGACAGCCGACAATAACAACCCCGGTTGGTACTATTACAGTATACCAGTAGGTGCTCAGTCGGTTGGAGTCAATAAGGATGGAAAGGCTCAGAAGACGATTAAGCCTGGACAAACCTTGCTGATTTTCAGCAATGGTACATTCCTCGCCACGGGTTTCCAGTCGCATCGTTTCACTCATCATAACGACCCTGGCATCACGCTCTTCAACTATGAGGACAATGAAGGCTGGTATCTGTACGACCCATTGTCGGATCCTTACTACAGAGTTTTTGACGAAAAACCTACCGTTGTAGACGTAGAATATACCATATACACCAAGAACAAAAAAATAACTGCTTGGTATTGTCAATATGGAGTAAACCCTGGAGGTAAAGATGATAAGTTTACATTGTGGTGCAATAACTATGTTTCTGGCGAATTTGAATGCAATGAATACGGAAAGAAAAAAGGCTGGTACAAGACTATACTCCACCTTAAAGCCCCATTAGGGGAGTATGATAAGATTCTGGTGCTTAAGGTAAATGGTGATGAGATTCATACTACACTGTTCGACGGTGATAACTATCCCTCAACCAAGATGCACGGCAACCGTTATGTTGTGGAAGGCAGTTTCGATACGGACACAAAGAAATGGAGTAAAGGAGCTCCCTTTTAAAAAGTAACAATTAAAAGACAACGATATGTATATCAAGAAATTGACAATTTGGCTCTTCATGCTCTTGGCTATGGTGTCGACTGCTTGCAGCGACATCAGAGACATTGTAGGAGGCGACACGCAAGACTTGCCGTCCGATGGAGTGGTGCTGACTCTTAAGTTGCCCAATTTCACCAAGAATACAGTGGCGACAAGAGCAAACGAGCAGCAGCAAATCAACAAACTCTGCGTATTGTGCTACGATGCAGAAGACAATTATCTCGGCATGAGCAATATCACAGGCGCGGACATCAAGCCGAATGACGACGGCAAATACAAGGTGAAGGTTAAGGTTATGGAGGGAACTGCAACGCTGCATGTTGTTGCCAATGCCGAAATAACAGAGAGCGATGCCAAGGATGCTAATGGAAAGATAAACCTCTACAAAGCAGTCCGCAGCACCGATATAGACCTCGACGCTCCCGTATGTTGGGGAAGCATTACGGTGACAGACCTGCTTAGTGACAAAACATCATTGACATTGGTCAGGCAGTTTGCCAAAGCGTCTGTTACAAAGGATGAATCGTTGACCAATTTCGAGATAACAGGTTTCAAGATTGTCAACACAGCTTCATCGGGCACTATAGCCACAAAGTCGATTAACGATGTGGCTTTGCCATCGGTGGCTTGTACCGCCAAGCCACTCAATTTTGCTACTGCTACGGGTGAGCAACCTTTTTATGAGACACCTGCCGACAAGGCATACATGATTATACGTGCTAAGTATAAAGAGGGTTCTGGAACTAAAGATGTAGCAGATACCTATTATAAGGTGGCGTTCCAAACAAAGAATCCGGACGGCACTTTTACTCCGATGGATCTTCTTCGCAACCATCATTATCAGGTTAAGGTTACTGCTGTAAACCATGCAGGCTATTCGTCAGCAGAAGAAGCTATAGCCAATCCCCCAGAGAACAGACTGTCTGTAGTGGTGGTTGACGACAATCCGCCTATTGTAGACATGATAGCATGCAAGGACTACGAACTTGGCGTGTGTGCCGAGCAAATTGTAGATGGTAACGTACTGAAGGCTACTGTGACGTTTGTAACTACCAAGCAGAACCCTGAAGATTTTAGTGTAGTTTCGAACAACAGTGATTGGATTTCAGTTCCCACTGATTATAAATCAAAAGCAACGTATATTGATTTGCCGACAACAGCAGGCGATTCGCAGCGCTCGTCAACAGGCAGATTGTACACCGTTGAGCTTACTCTATCCGAAAACTTCGAATCGGCTGCGCATACTGGTTTTGTGACAATAACATCAGGCGACTTGTCGCGCGATGTAAAGATTACACAGTTGGGCTACGACTTCCGTCACGACAAAAAAAGAAAGGTGCAGATACGAGGTCTTGCAGGACTTTCGTCCGATGAGGAAGCCGACTACTTCAACTGGATGGATACCTCGCTTAAGGGCATAACACCGGAGCAGAACCAAGGCAGAGTGCGCAACGACGGACTTCACTTCTTTGTGGGCAACAATTCTGTTTACTACCTCATTCCGAAGCTTCAGGGCGACCAACTCACGTGTAAGGACGCACGAGTGAAGGTGGACGAGAATAGCGTCAGCGGATTCTACAAGGTTATGCTTGCCAACAATTCGGCTGAATCGTATAACGACAATAATTATAATAGGTGGATTAGCAATGAGGCATTTACAATTATAACCATCACCAACGCGAGAACCAAGATTAAGGTAACCTATCCGGTTTATCATGTCGGACTGTTCGCCCAGTTGACAGGAAATGCAGCAGGCATATATCAGTTGAGCAATAGTAAGGCTTCGGGATGGTACTATTACGA
>JAIJMN010000020.1:0-20718 GCA_022735715.1 Prevotella sp. | reverse complement strand
CCGCAGATCGACCAGAAAGAAATCAATAGAGTAAAGAATGACCTGCGCGATTATACCGACCGTGTCAACAAGGGCGAGGCTTCTTTCGCCACATTAGCACGTCTTTACTCTGAGGATCCGGGCTCGGCCCGCCAGGGAGGGGAGATGGATTACGTAGGACGCGGAATGCTCGACCCTGCTTTTGCAAGCGTAGCGTTCAATCTGACCGACCCCAAGAAGATTTCGAAGATTGTAGAGTCGGAGTATGGATTCCATATTATCCAGCTCATCGACAAGCGTGGTGACAAGATCAAGGTGCGCCACATACTGCGCATTCCGCGCGTTTCGCCCGAGGCTGTTGACTCTATGCGTACACGTCTCGACTCGCTTGCAACCGACATACGTGCTGCAAAGGTGACTTTCGAGGAGGCTGCCCAGGTGGTATCTGACGACAAAGACACACGCAACAATCACGGACTTATGTCGTACAACGGACAGGACGGACGCACATCGAAGTTCCAGATGAAGGACCTTCCTACCGAAGTGGCTCGCGAAGTGGAGCACATGGAAGTGGGCGATGTAAGCAAGGCGTTCCAGATGATCAACGAAAAGGGCAAGACCGTAGCTGCCATTGTCAAGCTGAAGAGCCGCACTCCTGCCCATCGTGCCTCCATTACCGAAGACTATCAGGTTATGAAGAACGTGGTATTGCAGAAAGAACGCGCCGACTTCCTCCACCAGTGGGTAGTCAACAAGATCAAGACCACATACGTAAAGATGAACGACCGCTGCAAGAAGTGCAAGTTTGAGTATGAGGGATGGATCAAATGATCCGATTATGCTTTAAAAGGCTTATTGTTTAATGGTAATGAATGAAAATATTCCTATAAAAATGAAATGGCATAGAATCGTCGTTCTGACGGTTCTATGCCTTTTTGGCTTTAGCCTGATGGCAACATTGGCGGCTCCATACAAAAAGAAGAAGCGTCCGAAAACAGACGAACGCGTGTATCTTGTACATGCCGACGAGTTGCGTTACGATCAGTGGGGAGCTGTGCCTGGAGCCCAGATACTCAAGGGTAAGGTGCATTTCACGCACGCCGGATCGCAGCTGTGGTGCGACAGCGCCTACTTCTTTCAGGTGGAGAACTCGGTTGAGGCTTTCGGACACGTACGCTTCACCCAGGGCGACACCCTCTCGCTCACGTGCGACCATGCCGACTACAACGGAGCCGAGCAGATGATGCACGCCCGCAAGAACGTTGTGCTGAAGCATCGCAAACAGACCCTCTATACCGACTCGCTCGACTACGACCGCATGTACAGTCTTGCCTACTTCTTCGAGGGCGGCAAACTGGTCGACGGCAAAGACCGCCTGGTGAGCGACTGGGGTGCATACAGCACGGCAACGCGCGAAGCCTCGTTCTATTATGGAGTGGAGATGTTCTCGGGCAAGAACCATATCACCACCGACACCCTGCATTATGACACGCGCACGCAGATTGCCCACGTCGTAGGTCCGTCCACTATCAAGTCGAAGGGCACGATAATCCACACCACCGATGCCTACACCAATTCACGCACCGACCGTTCGCAGCTGTTCGGACGTTCTACCATTGTCGACGGCGACAAGACCATTACGGGCGACTCGCTATTCCATGACAACTCCAACGGCGACAACAACGGATACGGCAACGTGATATATGTCGACAAGAAGAACAAGAACGAGATGCGGGCCAACCGACTCTTCTACAACGAGAAGACCGGATACGGATATGCCACCGACCGCGCCCTGCTGCTCGACTATTCGCAGCGCGACACCTTATGGATGCATGCCGACTCGATGAAGATATACACATTCAACATCAATACTGACTCGGTGTACCGCAAGGTGCACGCCTTCCCGCATGTGCGTGCCTACCGTCAGGACGTTCAGGCGGTATGCGACTCGCTCGTGTTCAACTCGCTCGACTCGTGCATGACAATGTATCGCGACCCGATAGCATGGAATCTCAACCGCCAGATACTTGGCGAAGAGATAAAGGTGTACTTTGCCGACTCAACCGTTCGCAAGGCTGAGGTCATCGAACAGGCATTGTCAGTAGAGCAGATCGACGCCAAGGGCCACTTCAACCAGGTGTCGTCGAAGCGTATGAACGCTTATTTCACCGACGGGGCGATGCGCCGTACGGATGCCATAGGCAACGTAATGACTATATATTATAATCGTGATGAGAAGGACTCTGTACTCACCGAGCTGAATTATCTCGAAACCGACACCATGCGAATGTTCATGTCTGCCGACCGACAGCTTGAACGTATATGGGCATCGAAGGCCACCGGCACTATGTATCCGGTCACTCAGGTGCCGCCCGACAAGTTGCGATTGCCCTCATTCGAGTGGTTTGACTATATACGACCGCTCGACAAGAACGACATTTTCGAATGGCGTGGCAAGAAGAGCGGCAAACAACTCAAGAAGATACAGCGACGCGAAGCACCGCTGCAAAAGTTCGATTGAAAGGCGACAAATTCGCTTTAAAATAACAGCGCAGCCCTTTGGTCTTGCAAATGTATTCGTTTTGACGTGCAAAATGACTACATTTGCAAGGCAAAAGGGCTCCTTTTGTATGCTAAAAGGACTCCTTTTGCACTCCAAAAGGACTCGTTTTGAATGCCAAAAGGACTCCTTTTGAAAAGCCGCCCGATTCAGTCCTAAAATGAATACGTTATCGTTGGCAGATGAATACGTTATCATAGCCCGATGAATACGTTATCGTTGGCAGATGAATACGTTATCATATAAACTTACAATCTTGAGCTTATAATGAGTAACAGTTCTGAATTATCATTACATATCCAATAGTCGGATGAACCATAAACCATTCCATATAAAATAAAAACTTCCTTCATTATGTATTTTTTCAATCGCCGTCCACGTGGATTTCACTATACCATGCGCTTCAGCAACGAGCGTCGCGACCTCATCGACGACCTTCGTCGGGGCGTATCGCCCGAAGTTCTGGCACAACGTTCGCTTCAGGAAGAAGCCGGACAGACTGGTTGCACAAGGCGCCGACGCAACACACGCGGCATGTATCTTGCCGCTGGAGTAATGGTTGTAGTAGTGCTGCTACTGCTTTTGGCAGCCATTTTGCTGCTGATGTAACAGGCGGCAAAACAGAATAAATTGCTGCCTACAGTTTGCTTTTATGATAAAAATGCTTATATTTGCAACTAAAGTAAAGATTCAGTTGCAATAATTGCACACAACACGTAAAACCTATGAGCGATATAATACAACTGTTGCCAGATTCGGTGGCAAATCAGATTGCGGCAGGCGAGGTGATACAGCGTCCCGCAAGCGTCATTAAGGAACTCGTCGAAAACTCTATCGATGCAGGAGCTACGTCCATCCAGGTGGTGTGCGTTGACTCTGGACGCACCTCAATACAGGTTATCGACAACGGCAAGGGCATGTCAGAGACCGATGCCCGACTCTCGTTCGAGCGCCATGCCACAAGCAAGATACGCAAGGCCGACGACCTCTTCAATCTGCATACGATGGGATTTCGCGGCGAGGCGCTCGCTTCGATAGCGGCTGTGGCACAGGTTACGCTCAAGACACGCATGGCCGACGACGACCTGGGCACCCAGTTGTCGCTGGCTGGGTCGCGTTTCGTTTCGCAGGAGGCGTGTTCGTGTGCCGTAGGCAGCAATTTCCTCATCGAAAACCTCTTCTACAACGTTCCCGTGAGGCGCAAGTTCCTCAAGTCGAACGCCACCGAGCTCAACAATATCGTCACGGCATTCGAGCGTATCGCCCTCGTCAATCCCGACGTGGCGTTCTCGCTCTACAACAATGACAACGAGCTCTACAATCTGAAGGCCTCAGGTTTGCGCCAGCGCATAGTCGACGTGTTCGGCAAGAAAATCAACCCGCACCTCCTGCCCATCGATATTGACACCACAATGTGCAAGCTTACGGGATTTATCGGAAAACCCGAGTCGGCACGACGCAAGGGAGCGCGCCAGTATTTCTTCGTCAACGGCCGCTACATGAAGCATCCATACTTCCACAAGGCGGTGATGACAGCCTACGAACGACTCGTGCCCGAGGGCGACCAGGTGCCCTATTTCATCTACTTTACGGTCAAGCCAGAAGACATCGACGTAAACATACACCCCACGAAGACCGAGATAAAGTTTGAGAACGAGCCTACTATATGGCAGATACTTGCCGCAGCCGTGAAGGACGCGGTCGGAATGTTCAGCGATGTGACAGCCATTGAGTTCGACACCGAGGGCCAACCCGACATACCGGCACTCGGAACCGTCGACGAAGTGCGTGCGCCCAAGTTGCAGTACAATCCGTCGTACAATCCCTTCAACGAACCCCAGGCACGCCGTTCGGCTCCGTCAGAGTGGCAAACCATGTTCGACGGACTCGAAACCGGCTCTTCGCGCCAGCGCCAGACATCGCTCTTCGACGGCGGCAACGACATGATATTAGGTTCAAAAGCCAATCGCAACATCACCGATACGATGCCCGACATACCCGACCTGCAGCCCGTTGCGCCGGCAGCCAGCGTCGCTCCGAATCCCGAACCCATCCCGATAGCATCCCGAATGACTGCTACAGACGAACCGTCGTCGCCGTCGTCGCCCATCGAGGACAAGTCGCCCGTACATTATCAATATAAGGGGCAGTATATAATGACTGCCGTAAAGTCGGGACTCATGATTATAGACCAGCATCGTGCTCACATGCGCATCCTCTACGAGCGATATACCGAGCAGATCAATGCCCGCAAGTCAGCCACACAGAAGCTGATGTTCCCCGAATCGGTACAGTTCGCCCAGTCGGAAGACGTGGTCATGCAGCAGCTGTTGCCCGATCTGAAGTCGGCAGGCTTCGACATGAGCGAGCTTGGAGGCGGAGTGTACTCCATCTGTGGCGTGCCTTCGGGATTGGACGGACTTGACTACGTCTCGCTCGTGCAGGATATCGTAGCCTCGGCAACCGACAATGCCAGCTCAGCACTCGACCATGCCACGCACACCGTGGCCCTATGCCTTGCGCGAAGTGCCTCAGTAGCCTACGGCCAGGTGCTCGGCAACGACGAGATGGAGAACATCGTCAACGACCTCTTTGCCTGCTCCAACTTCAATTACGCACCCGACGGCAGCAAGATACTCTCCATTCTAAAGCAGACCGAAATACAGCGCATGCTCGGATAGGTACGGGTGGTTGAAATGTCGCAATACTAATACATTGCTGTTGCAGCCCATAACGTAGCTGTTTTCAGTCCGTAACGTAGCTGTTTCGGCATGGAATAATGTCTTTGGCGTAAAATAATAACCTCCAATTAGATAAAAATGGAAGTAAAACTGTTCGTTATTTATCTTTTTTAGCTATTATGACAATATTTTTGTCAAAATAGTGTGGTTATTTAGTTTTTATTAGTAACTTTGCCAAAAGATAATGGGGTATAATGCCCTTTAGCGAAATTCCAATAGGAAAAATTGATATATAATTTGATTGTTAAATAATAAAGGTTATGAAAAAGTTATTTATTGTTTTGGCAATGTGTGGTCTCACAATGGGCTCAATGGCTCAGGAGACAACAGATCCTGTACAGAAGTACAGCGTTGCAACAAACTCATTCTGGAGCAATTGGTTCATTCAGGTAGGTGCTGATTGGAACGCATTCTACTCAAACGAAGAGCACGGACAGGGTCTTGCACGCAGCCCGTTCAAGAGCTTCCGCGCAACTCCGGGCTTCTCATTGGCTATCGGTAAGTGGTTTACACCGGGTCTTGGTCTTCGCACTAAGTTCTCAGGCGTTTGGGGCCGCACTGTATTAGACGAGAACAAGCACTCTAACAAGACTTGGACACTCAACGAGAACGTTCTCTTCAACCTCAGCAACATGATTTACGGCTACAACCCGACTCGCGTTTGGAACTTCGTTCCTTTCGTAGGTGCAGGTATCAACCGTAACTGCGACGCCAACACTTACGCTATGAACCTCTCTGCAGGTATCCTCAACACATTCCGCGTAAGCAAGCACGTAGGTATCCACCTCGAGCTCGGTTGGAACTGGGCTGAGAACGACTTCGACGGCGTAACATACGGCAACTACGGTGGCCGCGTTTGGGACAGCCACGACAACAAGCTCTATGCAGAGCTCGGTCTTACATTCAACCTCGGCAAGGCTACTTGGGACAAGACTCCTGACGTAGACGCTATCAAGGCCCTCTCACAGAGCCAGATCGACGCCCTCAACGCACAGCTCAACGACGCTAACGCTGAGAATGCTCGCCTGAAGAACCTCCTCGCCCAGAAGAAGGAAGAGTCGGCTCCTGTTGCTAAGAACTACAGCAACACTCCGTTGTCAGTATTCTTCAACATCAACAAGGCTACTGTAGCTTCACGCAAGGACCTCGTTAACATCAAGTCACTCGCTGACTTCGCTAAGGAGAACAACTCTAACCTCGTTGTAACAGGTTATGCTGACAGCGCAACAGGTTCTGCAGCTTACAACCAGAAGCTCTCTGAGCGTCGTGCTGAGACCGTAGCTAACGAGCTCGTTAAGATGGGTGTTAGCCGCGACCAGATCTCTACAGAAGGCAAGGGTGGTGTTAAGGACCTCTCACCGGTTTCTTACAACCGTCGTGCTACTGTTAAGCTCGCTGACTAATCAGCAATGCTTGGCGATTGCATAAGTAATCGTAAAAAACAAACAATATGGGTGCTTTCCGCAAGGAAGGCACCTTTTTTTATGCCCCGTAGCTTTATTAAAGGTTATTTTACGCTCCATAATTGAAAAAAGATATGTAAATTTGCGTAAAATAAATCAACATTCGAATGAGATACCTACAAATGATGCGCCGATTCGTGGCTCTCGTGTCCGAGCCGCTGCGTTGCAATGCCCCGTTTTTCGTGTTTATGTACGCCCTTGGATGTATATGTGCATGGGCTACATTGCCCGATGTTCGAGGAGCACATCTATATGATAATCTGTTTCCCGAACTCTTTCTCGATGTTTATATTCTTGCCTTGGTGCTCACGCTGATGCCCCGTCGTGTGCGCCCATGGGTGCGTGGCATATTCTATTTTATATTATATGTAGTGGCGTTGGTCGATGTCTATTGCTTCGTCAAGTTCCATTCGTCGCTCACCCCAACCATGCTGCTGCTCGTAGGCGAAACCGACACGCGTGAAGCAGGCGAGTTCTTGCACTCATGTGTGTCGCCCGACATATTGTTCAGCAATGTAGGTTGGGTGGCATTGCTCATGTTCATACATCTGCTTGTAGCGTTGCAGCTGCGCTTTCCTCACTTCGTACCTAAGAACTGGTGTCGTTTGTTCAGGTCGTTGCTCGACCGTTTCGGGCTGATGCTTAAACGAGTGCGCCCTGTTACTCAATGGACTGTGCTCCTGTTGCTTATTGGTTCGATAGCATCAAGCTCCCACAACAAGGCAGCCTTCGTCAAGTTGATGTCGGGCCGTACAATCGGCGAAGTGGAGCATACGCTCACCGAGAAGGACAAAGCCAACCTTTACCAACCTATCTACCGTCTGGTGTTCAGCCTCTACGCCAATACGCTCACCGCAAAGCAGGTAGACCGCCTTGTAGCGAGGGTGGATAAGGCGCGCGTGGATTCATGTTCGTTCCGCTCGCCAAACATAGTTCTCATCATAGGCGAGAGCTACAACCGCCACCACTCGGCACAGTATGGCTACTGCATGCCTACAACGCCACGCCAGCAGAAGCTCGAGAAGCAGGGACGGCTGGTGAAATACACCGACGTAGTGAGCCCCTGGAACCTCACGAGCTTCGTCTTCAAGCACATCTTCTCGCTCTATACGGTAGGCGACAAGGGCGAGTGGTGCGACTATCCGTTGTTCCCTGCCGTGTTCCGCAAGGCAGGTTATCATGTCACATTCATCACAAACCAGTTCCTGCCGAAAGCCGGTGAAGCCGTGTACGACTTCAGTGGCGGATTCTTCTTGAACAATCCGAAGCTGAGTGCGGCACAGTTCGACACCCGCAACACCAAGTTGCACGAGTTTGACGAAGATTTGCTCAAGGATTACGACGAACTTAAGGGTCAGAACGGCGACAACAACCTCATCATTTTCCACCTTTTGGGTCAGCATGTGGCCTATCGCCAACGCTCACCGAAGAATCGCAAGCACTTCCATGGCGACGATTACAAGGAACTGAAGCCCAATCTCAACGCCCGCGAGCGCCAGATACTCGCCGACTACGACAATGCCATACTCTACAACGACTCAGTCGTGACCGAGATAGTGAAGAAGTTTGAGAACGACGACGCCATCGTAATCTACGTTCCCGACCACGGCGAGGAGTGTTATGAGGGCGATATGCACTTCTTCTGTCGCATGCACTCAGCCAAGGTAGACGCCCGTCTGGCTCACGCCGAATTCGATATACCTATGTGGATATGGTGTTCGCGCAAGTACATACGCCGCCGTCCGGAAATATTCCGGGAGATAATGTCGTCGCGCAATCGTCGTTATATGACCGACGCGTTGCCCCACATGCTACTCTATCTTGCCGGAATATCGTGTCCGGAGTATCAGGAACGGCTCAATCTGCTGTCGCCTCACTACGACGAATCACGTCCGCGAATACTCAAAAATTCAGCCGATTACGACAAGTTGAATTAGGAATTAGGGGTTATGAGTTAGGAATTAGGAGTTACGAATTAGGAATTTGTCGGCTGTGCCGATTACGAATTAAGAATTAAGAATTTCGTAATTCACAATTCCAAACTCGTAATTCCTAAATAGAATAACTCGTAATTCGTAACTCCTAATTCAAAAATAAAATAACTCGTAACTCGTAATTCAAAAATAGAATAATTCGTAACTCCTAATTCGTAATTCAACAATATGCTCACTCGTACTGAATGTTCCGCATTACGTGGACTCGCCATCATAGGAATCTTCCTTCACAACTATTGCCATTGGCTTGGCTTTGCCGTGAAGGAGAACGAGTACACGTTCACAATGGCTAAGAGTTCCCGACTCATTCAGATTCTGATGTCGCCCGACTGGAATCTGCCCGTCCATCTGTTCTCGTTCTTCGGCCATTATGGCGTGCCCGTGTTTCTGTTTTTGTCAGCCTACGGACTCGTGATGAAGTATGAGAATCGTGGCGGACGCAAATCGTCAGCCAAGCAGACCGCCTTCCTGCCCTTCGTAGGCCATCATTATGCGAAGCTTTTCAAGATGATGATAGTAGGATTCGTCATCTTCACCATGGTAGATGCCATCACTCCGGGCCGTCACAACTATCACGTGATGGACATACTGGGCCAGTTGTTCATGTTCAACAATATGATGCCCGACCCCGATCACGTCATCTGGCCCGGACCATATTGGTTCTTCGGACTCATGATGCAGCTCTACATAGTCTATCGTCTGCTGCTTTGGCGCAAGGGCGACATCTTCCCGTTGCTGCTGATTGTGGCATGTTGGGCAATGCAGGCATTCTGCGACCCCGAGGGCGACACCCTCAACCGCGTGCGCTACAACTTCATGGGCGGAGTGCTTCCGTTCTGTGCCGGACTGCTCTATGCCCGTCATGGCAAGCCGATGAGCCATGCCTTCTGGGTGACGCAGACCATAATAAGCGTAGTACTCGTCTTCTTTTTCAGTTTCAACTTCCAGTTGTGGCTGTGGGCCCCGCTCTTCGTGTGCTCAGCATCGGTAGGAATAGCCAAGCTCACGCCAGCCAAAATCAACAAGTGGATAGCCTGGATGGGAGGCATATCAGCCGCCCTCTTCGTGCTTCACCCCATCACTCGCAAGATATTCATACCCATATCGCGCCACGGCGACGTATATACCGGCTTGCTGCTGTATATAGTTGCGTCGGTAGCATTGGCGTGGTTCTATCATAACTTCAAGTTGCGCAATGAAGATACCAAGCATTGAATTAGCCAACATATCACGCTTTCGCGCTGAGCAGATGGGAGCCGCGATGCTCTTCGTCATACTCTTTCACGTTGCACTCGACCGTGGCGACCCGTTCTACGGATTGCGCCGGTGTGGCAATGTGGGTGTCGACATATTCCTTTTTTTAAGTGGAGTGGGGCTGTGGTTCTCGTGGATGAAGACGCCCGACGTACTTCGGTTCTACCGTCGTCGCCTCCTGCGCATCGTGCCAACATGGATTGTCGTTGCCACGGCGTTCTATCTGCCCGACTATCTCGGTGCGCGCCGCTTCTCGCATAGCCTGGTCGATCTCATAGGCGACATCACTATCAACTGGGATTTCTGGCTTCACGACGAGCTGACGTTCTGGTATGTGCCAGCCATTATGGCGCTTTATCTCGCAGCCCCGTGGTATATGCGACTCATACAGAGCCGTCCCGTCTACCGATGGTTGCCGTTGCTGATGGTGATATGGTGTGTTATGGTGCAATGGGTGCTGCCCATACATGATGCTGTGGGCCATATCGAGATATTCTGGAGCCGTGTGCCCATCTTCTTTATAGGCATCAACTTCGGCGAAATGGTTCGTACGCGCCGGCAGTTGCCCGGTGAAGCCGTGTGGCTGCTGCTCATCACGTTTCTCATGACGTTCGGCACGTGTCTCTATCTGGAGCAAGTGCGCCACGGACATTTCCCCCTCTTCGTAGAGCGTATGCTCTACATACCCTTCACGGTGTGTACCATTCTGGTGATGAACCGCATCTTCCGCCGCATGCCGCAATGGGTCAACAGCTCGTTCCGATTCGTCGGAGCGTTGAGTCTGGAGGCTTATCTCATCCACATCCACTTCGTGCTTGTGTATGTTCAGCCCTATCATTTGGGCTATTGGCCCACCTTCCTCCTCACCGTAGCCATAACGCTGCCCATAGCATGGCTTCTGCAGCGACTCATAGGACTGCTGACGGCAAGGCTATAGACCACAATAGTCGTGATAATAGACAACAATTCAAAAAAAACAGACATATATGATAAAGAGCATCCTGCGCCTTACGCGCCCCAAGCAATGGATAAAGAACATGTTCGTCTTTATCCCCATGTTTTTCGGTGGCGAACTGTTCGACCTGCACAGCGTGTGTCTTGCCGTGCTGACGTTCTTCGCCTTCAGTCTGGTTGCATCGTCGATATACTGCTACAACGACATTGTCGATATTGATGCCGACCGCAATCATCCCGTGAAGTGTATGCGTCCCATAGCATCGGGCGAAGTTAGCATACGCCTGGGTTATATACTCATGACGCTGACGTTCTGCCTCGGCATGGGCGTATTGCTCCTGCTGCCCCCCGAAGTGATGAGTCCGGTCATGGCAGTCATCGTGTTCTACTATGTGCTCAACCTCGCTTATTGCTCCAAGCTCAAGCAGTTTGCCATACTCGACGTGTGCATTGTGGCTTTCGGATTTGTGCTGCGCATACTGGCGGGAGGCTTTGCCTGCGAGCTGGCTCTGAGCAACTGGATAGTCATAATGACCTTCCTGCTCACGCTGTTCATGTCGTTTGCCAAGCGACGCGACGACGTATTGCGCATGAACTCCACCGGTGAGGCGCCTCGCAAGAACACCGTGCGCTACAACCTTACGTTCATCAACCAGGCGATAACCATTACCGCCTCCGTCACGCTCGTGTGCTACATCATGTACTGCGTGTCGCCCGAGGTGACCGAGCGTTTTGATACTCCCTATCTGTACCTCACGTTTGTATTCGTGCTCTTGGGTCTGCTGCGTTACATACAGATAGCCGTGGTCGACGAGAAGAGCGGCGACCCGACCAAGATAATCCTTCACGACCACTTCTCGCAGATTATCGTAGTGGCGTGGATATTGTCGTTCCTCCTAATGATATACGTGATATGACGCCCCGTTTTTTCTTGTTCGATTTCGACGGAACCATTACTTCCGCTGACACTATGCTGTGTTTCATACGCTACGCTTGCGGAAAGCGGCGCTTCCTGTTGGGCTTTGCGCTGTTCAGTCCGCTCATCCTGCTTATGAAACTGCATCTGTATGCCAACTGGCGTGTAAAACAGCAGATATTCTCATGGTTTTTCCGTGGAATGAAGCTCACCGAATTCGACGACCTATGCCGTCGTTTTGCAGCCGACAACAAGTATCTTATCCGTCCTGACGCTTACAAGAAGCTCGACGAACTGTTTCTCTGGAACCGGACTATAGCAATAGTTACTGCCAGCATCGAGAACTGGGTGATTCCCTTCTTTGACGAACTGCGGGTGGATAGCGACTCCGATTTTCGTGTGATAGGCACAAAGATAGAGGTAGGCGACGACGGACGGCTCACCGGACGGTTCCTTACGTTCAACTGCTATGGCTACGAGAAGTTGCGACGCGTTATAGCTGAGTTCCCGATAATAGGCGAAAGCCGGTTGAAATGCGACATTGAAGCATACGGCGACAGCCGAGGCGACCGCGAACTACTTGCCTATGCCCACTCCTCTTATTATCGTTTTTTCAATAAACGGAATACCCCTCCGGGCAAAAAGAAATAGTCGTTTACAGCACCTTGATTTCTCATGTTTTCCAAAAGGACTCGTTTTGCATTGCAAAAGGACCCCTTTTGGACAGTAAAAGAACCCCTTTTGAAACCCAAAAGGACTCCTTTTGAAAAACGGAGGTTTTGCATCGGAAAATCAACGCTGCAACATTGAGTTCCTGATAAGACAAAACATGCTGAAAATCAAGACAATGCCTGCGTAACAACAAGACAATGCATAGAGAAAAAACAATATAATGCATACAGGAATACAAGATCGATTTGACGGAAAGATGGGGGAGGTGTTGCGCTTCGCCATTGTAGGTGTAGTAGCCACGCTAATCCAGTACGGCGTATATTTCGTGCTGGTGCTCTGTCTCATCCCCACGCTTGCCATGACCATAGCCTATGTCGTCAGCTTCGCCTTCAACTTCGTTGCCTCCATACGCTACACGTTCCGGGTCAAGGCTTCGGCACGTCGTGGAGCTGGTTTCGCCCTGAGCCATGCCGTCAACTATGTGCTGCAGATGCTCACGCTCAATCTGTTCATCTGGCTGGGAGTGTCCAAGCAACTGGCACCAATACCGATGTTTGCCGTCTGCGTACCCGTCAACTTCGTGCTGGTGAGATACTTTTTAAAGGTAAAAGAGTAAAAAGGTAAAAGAGTAAAAAGGTGAAAGAGTAAAAGAGTAAAAAGGTAAAAAAGCTACAATTTAGATATTGATATGAATATAAAAGACAACCCCTTAGTTCGAATATTCACATCGCTCTTCCGCATTAAGCGCGAGGAACGTGCATTAGCAATAGTGTTGTTGCTGGTGTTTATGGCATTGGATGCGCTCGTCGTATGCAAGTATTACGATGTGTTCACACCGCTCAACGCCCACTATTGGCATCTGTTCATATCCAAGTTCCACATTTCGGGCTTCGACCCCATCACCTATTCGGTGGTGAGCGATTGGACGGCAGGCTATAATGTCTACCGCCATCCGCTGCTGGCGTTCTACATGTACGTGCCCTATCTTGTCAATCAGGCGCTGATATGGGCTACGGGCATCAACTGCGCCATATTCATCGTCACAGCCATACAGCTGTTCTCGGCTTTCTACGCAGCCATTTTCTTCTATCGCATTTGCCGTGAGATAGTGGGCGTGAGCCACACCGACTCAACCCTGCTTACGTTCTTGCTCTTCGGTTTCGCCTTCGTGATGCTCTCGTCGATGGTGCCCGACCACTTCATCATATCCATGATGCTGTTGCTGCTGGCTCTCTACGTCAGCGGAAAACTGATGATACGCCGTCGCAAGCTCACCATATGGCAGGCGGCACTCTACTTCTTCCTCACCGCCGGAACGTCGCTCAACAACGGACTGAAGATATACTTGTCCGACCTTTTCGTCAACAGATTCCGCATATTCCGCCCCAAGTTCCTCTTCCTCGCCATCCTTCTGCCCGCCGCACTCACATGGGGAGCGGCACGCATGAGCTACGACCACATCGTATGGCCGCGTGATGTGGCAGCCAAGGCGTCACGCGCCAAGGCCAAGGCAGCCAAGGAGGCTAAGAAGAAGGCTGAAGCTGCCGAGCGACACCGCCAGGATTCCATACGCATAGCGTCGTTCACGCTGGAGCAGATGGATTCGTTGCGCTGCGATTCGGTGCAGCGCGACTCGATAGCCAAGGCCAAGCCGAAGCCCGTGCATCGCCGCAAGAACGGCAAACCGATAGCCAACGGCGAGTTCATCGGCTGGACTGACATCACCACTTCGCGCTCGGAGTCAATCGTCGAGAACCTGCTGGGCGAGTCGATACAGCTGCATCAGGACAATGTATTGGGCGATGTGCTCAAGTCGCGTCCGATGATTGTACGCTACAACCATTGGTACAACTATGCCGTAGAGGCCATTATAGCCCTTCTGTTTGTTATGGGCGTGTGGGCAGGACGCCGCTCGCGCTTCATGTGGCTTGTCATGTCGTACTTCGCGCTCGACATGGTGCTGCACATAGGATTTGGATTTGGCATCAACGAGGTGTACATCATGTCGGCACATTGGATTTACGCCATACCTATAGCCGTGGCTTTCCTGCTCAAGAACGTAGGTCGCCGCCGCTATCAGCTTGCCCTGAAGGGCGTGCTGGCATTGCTCGCCCTGTGGCTGTGGGCGTGGAACGTGACGCTCATCGTGGGCTATCTGTATCAGTAGCCCGCGCCTTATACCTTATATATATACGCAGCTCTGCAGCTGCCTAACAATTCTTGCATAAATGTCGACAACCATGCTGATAAGAAAAGAAGAACGCCACGTGGCACTCGTTGCTGCCATCGTGTTCACCGTGCTCAACGCATTGCTCATTCACGCCCACTACGACTCCTTCACACGTGGGGCGCACGTGGGCTTCTGGTCGGTGTTCTACAACCACCTGAATATGTCGGGCTACGACGTCTTCTCGCTCATATTCATATCGTGCATGCGCCTGCATTGGAACTCGTTGCGCCATCCGCTCTTCGTGCTTCTGCTGCTGCCACTCTACTGGATCAACCATCTGCTCATGCCACCGACCGAGTTCAACTTCGCACCGTTCCTCATGGCGGCGCTACTCATAGTGTGCGACGTGGCAGGAGCTGTACTTCTGCACCGCATATTGCGTGAGATTGTGGGCATCGGGCGTTCGGATGCCGCCATGCTCACAGCCCTGTTCTACGGCATAGCGCATGTTATGGTGGCAACGATGGTGCCAGACCATTTCGCTCTCTCGCTGCCTCTGCTTCTGCTTACGCTCTACGTTACAGGCAAGCACTTGCTGAGTGGCACGCGCATGCCGCTGTGGCAGTCGGGCCTTATGTATTTCCTTACAGCCGGAGTCACGCTCACCAATGGCGTCAAGGTGGCGCTGGCAGCATGGATAGCCAATGGAAAGCGCGTCTTCACGGTGCGCAGCATACTGTCGTTCGTGGTGCCTACCGTCATACTCGGAGCCATATATATAGGTACGCAGAACATCATCATAGCCCCGCAGGAGCGTGGCATCAAGCGCATTGAGGCTGCTGTGGCCAAGAAAAATCCTGCACGTATAGAGCGGTTGAAGAAGCACGACGAGTTCGTTCGCCGTCAAAACGGCGAGGCTATGACCAAGAAGGTGCCCCTGCTCGAGTGGAGCGACATGACCACATCGCGCTGGCAGTCGGCAGTAGACAATCTTATGGGCGAGTCGTTGCAGCTTCATCGCGACCATCTTATGGAAGACGTGCAGCAGACGCGACCCGTATTTGTGGGCTATCGCTCATTTGTTAATTACGTTGTTGAGGCCGTGCTCGTGCTCCTGCTCATAGCGGGTGCGTGGATGGCACGCCGTGAGCGCTTCTTCCTCGTAGTCGCTTCGTGGTTTGCTTTCGACATGCTGATGCACTTAGGGTTCGGTTTCGGACTCAACGAGGTGTACATCATGACAGCCCACTGGGCTTTCATCTTCCCCATCGGAGCCGCCTATCTGCTGCACAGCAGTACATCCGGGGCGCTGCGCCTGCTCGTTGCATCGCTCACGGTGTGGCTTTGGGTGTGGAACGGAACAATCCTTTTCGGCTATCTGCTGTAGCCCTTCTGCCTATACGTGTATATTTCAGGCACAGCCTGTATAAATAGTGATAGATAAAACTATGCGAATCTTACATCTGATAACCCATTTTGACCTTGGCGGAGCCGAACGTGTCGCCGCCAACATAGCCGCGTCTACGAGCGAAGGCATGGAATATCATGTCGCTGAGATACTGCGCGGACGTTCAGACTACACCCCCAAGTTTCTCTCGGAGTTGCGCGCCGCGGGCGTGAAGTGCCACCGTTCGTGGATACCCGACATCAGTTGGCACTTCCTTGTGGAGCGTATTGCAGCCCTGCTGTTTCCCCTGCGTATGCTGTATCTTATGCTGCGCCTGCGTCCCGACGTAGTCCACACCCACACCGAGACCCCCGATCTGGCTCTGTACGTGTGCGTCAGACTCATGCCGTGGCTGTTCCGACATACACGCATAGTGCGCACCATACACAATACGAGGCTCTGGACCGGACTGCCACGCACAGCCCGTTGGGTGGAACGTATGTTCATAAAGCGTCAGTCTAACGTAGCCATATCCGATTCGGTGCGCGATGCCTATGCCGGGCGGTTCGGCTCGGAGCCGCCTATAATACATAACGGGGTGGGCGAGGTGCCGCAACAGACCTACGCCCAGCTGCATCCGGGCAAGGTGAACATCCTCTTTGCCGGCCGACTCGAACCGCAGAAGGGTGTGAACGTGCTGTGCGACGTGCTCCGCATGATGTCAGCCGACCAGCGGTTCTTCTTCACCATAGCCGGTGACGGTTCCTTGCGCTCCCTCGTTGAGCAGACACTGGCAGGCGACGAAACCCATCCGCCCGTCAGCAACGCCCGTCTTGTACCGCCTATATACGCACTCTCCACCTATCTGGCATCGTTCCACTATCTGTTTATGCCCTCGGTGTTTGAGGGACTGAGCATGCTGTCGATGGAGGCAAGCATCAACCGTCTGCCCGTAATAGCCAACGACGCTCCCGGACTGCGCGATACGCTGCCCGCCGACTGGCCCCTTATGGCACACGGCAATGCCCTTGACGACTATCGCCACATCTTCGAGCGCCTGTGCGACGACGCTTTCCGCACCCGAATAGCCGACAAGGCGCAGCAGTATGCACGCCTTAATTTCTCCATACGCAGCATGCAGCAGCGCTACGAGGAGTTTTATCTCAAGCCCTAACGGTGAGCGCAAATGCTCGGGTTTCATAACATTTAACTCCATAAAGACAAGAAAATCAATCAAAAAAGCGTAACTTTGCATTCTATAGTGAATTTAGGACAGATATCAGAATAACAAAATAAAGAAAAAATGGCACAAGAAGACGTTTTCAAGAAAATTGTGAGTCATTGCAAGGAGTATGGTTTCGTATTCCCAAGCAGCGAAATCTATGACGGTCTGGGCGCAGTATATGACTACGGACAGAACGGCGTTGAGCTTAAGAACAATATCAAGCAGTACTGGTGGCAGAGCATGGTGCTCCTCCACGAGAACATCGTGGGCATCGACTCAGCCATATTCATGCACCCTACTATATGGAAGGCCAGCGGACACGTTGATGCTTTCAACGACCCACTCATCGACAACCGCGACTCAAAGAAGCGCTACCGTGCCGACGTTCTCATCGAGGACCAGATAGCAAAGTATGATGAGAAGATAGAGAAGGAGATTGCCAAGGCCCGCAAGCGTTTCGGCGACTCGTTCGACGAGGCTCAGTTCCGTGCCACCAACGCACGTGTTATCGAGCATCAGCAGAAGCGCGACGCTCTGCACGAGCGTTATACCAAGGCTATGCAGGGCCCGGATCTTGCCGAACTGAAGCAGATTATCGAGGACGAGGAAATCGTTGACCCCATCAGCGGCACAAAGAACTGGACCGACGTACGTCAGTTCAACCTCATGTTCTCTACCGAAATGGGTTCTACTTCTGAAGGCGCAATGAAGGTATATCTGCGTCCTGAGACTGCTCAGGGCATCTTCGTCAACTATCTCAACGTTCAGAAGACTGGCCGTATGAAGATTCCTTTCGGTATCGCTCAGATCGGTAAGGCTTTCCGTAACGAGATTGTTGCACGTCAGTTCATCTTCCGTATGCGCGAGTTTGAGCAGATGGAGATGCAGTTCTTCGTTCAGCCGGGCACCGAGCTCGAATACTTCCAGAAGTGGAAGGAGATCCGTATGAAGTGGCACCAGACTCTCGGCTTCGGCGCAGAGAACTACCGCTTCCACGATCACGAGAAACTGGCTCACTATGCCAACGCCGCTACCGACATCGAGTTCCGCATGCCGTTCGGATTCAAGGAGGTTGAGGGCATCCACAGCCGTACAAATTTCGACCTCTCACAGCACGAGAAGTTCTCTGGTCGTTCAATCAAGTACTTCGACCCGATGACCAAAGAGTCGTACACTCCGTATGTTATCGAGACCTCAATCGGCGTTGACCGCATGTTCCTCAGCATCATGTGCCACTCTTATCGTGAGGAAAAGCTCGACAACGGAGAGACCCGCGTCGTTCTGCTTCTGCCCCCGGCACTCGCTCCGACGAAGTTGGCTGTGCTCCCACTCGTAAAGAAAGACGGACTGCCAGAGAAGGCTCGCGAGATAGTGAACAACCTCAAGTTCCACTTCAATACTCATTACGATGAGAAAGACACTATCGGCAAGCGCTATCGCCGCCAGGATGCAGTTGGAACTCCTTACTGCGTGACTGTCGACTACGACACTCTGAAGGACAATACCGTTACTCTCCGCTTCCGCGACACTATGGATCAGGAGCGTGTAAGCATCGATCAGCTTCAGAGCATCATCGAGGACAAGGTCAGCATAACCAGTCTCCTCAAGAAATTACAGTAATAATAAGAATGAAGAAATTTAATATTTTCGCACTCTCGGCGCTCGTGGCGGTTCTCATTGCAGGACTTGCCTCGTGCAGCGAGACATCGGACGAGGTTGAGGAGTATGCCGATTGGCAGAATGTCAACGCTACTTACTTCGACAAGACTTATGCCGAGGCCAAGCAGAAGGCAAGTGCCGGCGATGCAAGCTGCAAGGTTTTGCGCGCTTACAACATCGACGAGAAGGTGGCTACACACTCTTACGACCATATCGTTGTGAACGTGCTCAAAGCCGGAACCGGCTCGGGATGCCCGATTTATACCGACTCCGTGAAGGTACACTATAGCGGACGACTGCTGCCTTCGGCAAGTTATCCCAACGGTAAGGTGTTCGACCAGTCGTGGACAGGCAATTACGACCTCACGACAATGATGCCTGTGAAGTTCGCCGTGAAAGGTGTTGTCACCGGATTTGGCACCGCTCTGCAGTATATGCACATCGGCGACCGCTGGCAGGTTATCATCCCGCAGCAGTTGGCTTACAGATCGTCAACCACACCTGGTGCAGCTTACTCTACACTCATATTTGACGTGACCCTCGTGGCATACTATCGTGCCAACGATGTACCAAAGAAAGTTTCGCGTTCGGGCGATGGCAAGAATGCTGAACCTACTGGTCGCTGGATTTACGAATAATAATCTATATCCCGTTCGCCACGTTATTATATAGTGACAGCTATATATTAGTAATGTAAGCTCCATATATTAGTAATGCAATATAGAAAGCGGCGATTTATGTATGCAGCCCTTCTGTTTCTCTACGGTACAACACGTGAGTAACAGGAGGACTGCATTTTTCGTATTGCTCAATAGTTGATGTATGTCAAACAGGGCGGTTTTGTTGTGTGTGTACGCACACAATTCTTTGACTTACATCAAAAATGAAGCGAGAAAGGGTAAGAAATACAATTAAACTCTTGGTTGTGTACGCAAACAATCGTAACTTTGCATCGTCAAAACAAGGGAACCGTGAGGCAACCTCGAAAGACAACACACTAAGAAGGTATAGAAAATTTGAGAGATTTAAGGTAAATAGACTATCAGGATATAATTCAAAGAGAAGGTAAAGGATTAGTATGACTGATAAGAAGGTATTAAGATTAGTAAGAAGGTATTAAGATTAGTAAGAAGGTATTAAGATTAGGATGATTTCAGAAAGGTAATAAAGATCAGGATGACTCAGAAAGAAGGTAATAAAGATTAGGATGACTTGAAAAGGTAGAAAGTGATTGATTCAGATAACAACACAATGATTAGTAAGTATTAGCAAGAAGGTAAATACAGAAGATTGCATTAAGGGATAACAAGAAGATAGGTAAAGTCTAAGGTAAAGACAGAAGATTGCATAGAAAGGATAACAAAGACAATAGGTAAAGTCTGGTCAATAGGTAAAGAGAAGTCAATAGGTAGAATGTAAAAGGTATTGGAAGTAAATAGGTTTAATGGTTTTAAAGGTAAAAAGGTTATGTTGATGACAATGATGATGACCCTATTCGCAGCCAGTGCTGCAATAGGAATGTGGGGAGAAGGCAACGGTAAATGATCGTTTGTCCTCCCACAGAGGCAAGACGGAGCGCAAGTCAAAACGCTATGAGGTCGGGCTAATTAAATGGGAAAGTAAAAGTTTTAATATAAGAGGAGGCTGTTTCGGTTATGTCGGGACAGCCTTTTTCACGTTTATGTGAATTTTTCTGCAATTTTTTTGGCTCACCCGATAAATCATGGGGAAGTCTCTTTGATTC
>JAIJMN010000237.1:0-3290 GCA_022735715.1 Prevotella sp. | reverse complement strand
TCAATCTCAGCCTTAGGTGTAAGTGCAGCTACAGAGTCGATAACGATGATGTCAATGGCTGACGAGCGGATGAGCTGATCGGCAATTTCGAGTGCCTGCTCACCGTTGTCGGGCTGCGAAATCCACAAGTTGTCGACGTCAACGCCAAGCTTTGCCGCATAGAAACGGTCGAAAGCGTGCTCTGCATCGATAAAGGCGGCGATGCCGCCAGCCTTCTGCGACTCTGCAATAGCGTGAATGGCGAGTGTAGTCTTACCTGACGACTCCGGACCATAAATCTCTATAATACGTCCCTTGGGGTATCCGCCTACGCCGAGTGCGGCGTCAAGACCGATACTTCCGGTAGGAATCACCTCGACATTCTCCACCTGCTCGTCACCAAGCTTCATGATGGAGCCTTTGCCGAAGTCCTTTTCTATCTTTGACATCGCTGCCTGGAGTGCCTTGAGCTTGCCCTCCTGAGCGAGTGAAAGTTCTTCTGATTTAGCCATATTTTAAGTTTTGAATTTTGAATTTTGAGTTTTGAATTGTTGCCTTCGGCAATTTTGAATTTTGAATTTTGAGTTTTGAATTATCGCTACGCGATTTTGAATTAATCAATTTTGAATTGCTGTGAGCAATCTTGTATATTGTCTGCCATTGTCATTTTCTTTGTTATAGACACAAGCATTCGCTTCAGCTCTTCACAATCTTTATATACAGATTCATATTGTTTGTTGGTTATATATTGCGTTCGTTGTAGAAGACGCAACCAATATAAAGTTTCGTTTGACTCTTTAAGCGATATATATAGTTTTGCAATAAAATCCTTTTTACTTATTGCACATTGTGCTTCCGCAATGTTTGCACCGATACTCGTACCACTGCGGAACATCTGGTCAGCAATTCTATATTCATGCTTTTCCTCATTCAGAAATCGGCATAGTCCTATTATACGAATAGAAAAATTCATGCACTTATCTTCCAAGAGGTGTCCAAAGTCACTCATAGACCGTAATTTTAAAGTAATTCAAAATTGAACAATTCAAAATCGCGTAGCGATAATTCAAAAATCAAAATTCAAAACTCAAAATTTTTATAACTCCAGGTCTCCTCCGAATATCTCGTGCCAAGGCAGACCCTGCTTGTTGAGCTGCTCCATGAACGGATCGGGATCGAACTCCTCGACGTTCCAAACGCCCGGCTTGCGCCACAGACCCTTGAAGAACATCATGGCACCGATCATTGCCGGAACACCTGTGGTGTAGCTTACGCCCTGCATACCGGTCTCCTTGTAGGCAGCCTCGTGCGAACAGTTATTGTAAACGTAGTAGGTCTGCTCCTTGCCGTCCTTCAAGCCACGGATGCGGCAACCGATAGAAGTCTGTCCGTCGTAGTTCTCGCCGAGGTCCTGGGGGTTGGGCAACACTGCCTTGAGGAACTGCAGAGGAACAATCTTTACCTTAACCTTCTCGTTGGGATTGTCGGCGAGCGGAGCCTCGTATGTGATTTCGTCGATACGCGACATTCCGAGGTTCTGTATGCAGTCAAGGTATGTGAGGTACTGCTGGCCGAATGTCATCCAGAAACGTGCGCGCTTGATGGTGGGATAGTTCTTCACGAGTGACTCAATCTCCTCGTGATGGAGCAGATAGCTCTCCTTAGGTCCTACCTCAGGATATGTGAGCGGCTTGTGTATTTCGAGCGGCTTGGTCTCCACCCACTTTCCGTCTTCCCAGTAGAGGCCCTTCTGAGTGATCTCGCGGATGTTAATTTCGGGGTTGAAGTTGGTAGCGAAAGCCTTGTGGTGGTTGCCTGCATTGCAGTCGACGATGTCGAGATACTGAATCTCGTCGAAGTGATGCTTGGCGGCATAGGCGGTGAAGATGCTTGTAACACCGGGGTCGAAGCCACAGCCGAGGATAGCAGTCAGGCCGGCATCTTCAAAGCGCTTCTTGTAAGCCCACTGCCAAGAGTACTCGAAGTGAGCCTCGTCCTTAGGCTCGTAGTTGGCGGTGTCGAGATAAGAGCATCCGCAAGCCAGACATGCCTCCATGATGGTGAGGTCCTGATAGGGCAATGCGAGGTTGATGACGAGCTCTGGCTTGTAGTCGTTGAAGAGCGCCTTGAGCTGCTCTACATCGTCGGCATCCACCTGAGCGGTCTTGATGTTAGGGTTGCCGATAGCCTCAACGATGCGGTCGCACTTGGCCTTTGTGCGGCTTGCAATCATGAAATCGGTGAAAACGTCAGCGTTCTGTGCAATCTTGAACGCTGCAACTGTAGCGACGCCACCGGCGCCGATCATAAGTACTTTTCCCATTGTTTCCTGTTATTTTTAGTTTGTTTTTATCTTGATTTTATAGCGTTGTAGTGTTGACGAAATGCATCGGGTTTAAAAAAGGAGTCCTTTCGCCCTGCAAAAAGGGTCCTTTCGGTCGGCAAAAGGAGTCCTTTTGGGATGCAAAAGTAGTCCTTTTGCACTTCAAAAGGGGTACATTTGCGAGTCGAAAGTGCTACATCAGCCGGGGAGGGCGGTCTTACAGCTCGCTGCCCTTTATTCCCAATGCGTTCATGAGCGAGTAGCCCAGTATCTCCTGACGGAAATTGCCGCCTTCGAGAGGCTGCATGGCGAAGAGCGTGACGCGCTTGTCCTCATCGTCGACATCGCGCAGGGCGTGGCGCAGAGCGTCCCACAGCGGAGCGTGTTCGGCATTGGGTATTGCCATGACACGGTGTACGTCCTTGTGGTTGACTACGGTCTTGAGTATGTCGAGGAAGAAGTCGTCGTGCTTTACCACCTCCTCTACGGGATACGAACTGATGATGAACTCGCCCAACGTGTCCTTGAAGGCACGAGCGTTGAGGTCGTTCTCGTACGAGCCTGGGGTGAAGTTGTCGAGCGCGGGCTTGTCCTTGGAGTGTATGAATATCACCTGTGTCTCGCCGTCGGCGTCGCGTTGCTCGCGCATTCCGCCGTCGAGAGCCACGCAGTCAATCCATCGTGCTGTGTCGGCCTTGGGTATGCGTCGGCCAAGCATGCGCTCGAAGTTGACTATAAGATTGAAAGCCACCGAGTCGACATAGTCGCCGTCGACGAGTATCACGTTGCGGCTCCACTTTGTATTGTTGAATTCCTGTATGTCCATGTATTGATTTTTGCAGAATTACGTTGCGCTTGTCATGCCTGTTTCGGCACGGCGCATGCGCTCTACAAATTTAGATAAAATTTCCGAATTATAAGCCAGTTGGGATAAAAAACAGAAATGAATATCTCCGAGTGCTCGCTGCTTGAGTGAAATGTCAAGACC
>JAIJMN010000236.1:0-3304 GCA_022735715.1 Prevotella sp. | reverse complement strand
GAGTCGAGTCCTATTTCTTTCAAGAATGTAGATGTCTCGCGACTGGCGGTTCCATTGCCAACGGCTATTGCTTCAATGTCGTATTTCTTCACCATGCTGAGCACCTGTCGGGCTGCATCTTGGTGGTCGTTCTTGGGAGCGTGAGGATAGATGGCTTCAAAGTGGAGCAACGTGCCCTGTGCGTCAAGGCAAACTACTTTGCATCCTGTGCGGAAACCAGGGTCAACGCCCATCACTCGCTTCTGACCCAATGGAGCTGCAAGGAGGAGCTGACGCAGATTTTCGGCAAACACTTCTATTGCTTCATCATCGGCATTCTGCTTGCTTGATAGGGCAAACTCCGTTTCAATGGATGGCTTGAGAAGTCTCTTGAAGGCATCGTCGGCAGCTTCGCCTACGAGTTTGCTACACTCGCTGCGTCCCAAAACATACTGGCGATGAATCTTCTCCTTGCACACTTCCTCGTCGGCAGAGATGCTGATGCGAAGGAATCCTTCCTTTTCTCCACGGCGCATGGCAAGCAGGCGGTGTGACGAACAACGTCGAAGGGGTTCGGAGAAGTCGAAGTAGTCGCTATACTTCTGTGCTTCGTCTTCTTCTGCCTTTGTCTTCACCACTTTCGAAGAAATCACGGCCTCGCGTTTGAATACATTTCTAATGGCTTTGCGCACGTCCTCGTTCTCGTTGACAGCTTCGGCTATGATAAACTTGGCACCCTGAATAGCGTCTTCCACCGACTTAACGTCGCCCTTTACAAATTTCTCTGCCGTTCGTAATGGATTTGAGTCGCGCTGCAGTAGGATAGTCTGTGCCAAAGGCTTCAGTCCTTGCTGGCGTGCAATGTCGGCTTTGGTGCGGCGTTTGGGTTTGTATGGCAAATAGATGTCCTCCAGTTCTGACATTACCCAGCAGTTTTCTATGCGCTGGCGCAATTGGTCGGTCATCTTGCCCTGGTCTTCTATTGTAGAAATTATGGTTTCCTTGCGCTTTGCCACATCCTGCAGCTTCTCGCGCATAAGTTCAATGTCTGATACCTGCACCTCGTCAAGATTACCTGTGCGCTCCTTGCGGTAGCGGCTGATGAATGGCACAGTACAGTTTTCGTCGAGAAGTTCAAGGGTGTTTTCGACGCTACGTTCAGACAATGATAGTGCGTCGGCAATGATTCTTGTAAATACGTTCATTATATATAATAAGGTATATGTGTTCTACAGAACAGATAGGCAGATCTAAATTGTATTGGTAAGCCTAAAAAGTTCTGAGTTGCTAATTTTTTCTGCAAAGATAGTGCAAACCGAAGACAATACAAAACAAGCTTGGTTGTTTTTTTACATGTTCTTCGGGACGAAGGTCTCCCAAGTCTGGTCGTCGTAGAATATTCTTATCTCAACGATATGACGCTCGTGTTTGTCAAAATTTTTTACCAATTGTATTTCCTTTGTTTTGCTTGGAGTTTCAGACTGTACAATCTCAGGAGTTTCTGTTGTTGGTGTGTCTACAATAGCTCGGTTGTCAATGTTGGATTCGATTGGTGCGTTTGTATTGTTGTTTGCAGAAGCTTCGGGTGTAGTGTCAAAGTCTGGCGTATAATTGGTGGATTGTGGAGTAGGGGAGTTGAACGATGCTCCCGCTTCAGAGTTGCGATAGTCGGTCATGGCTCCACGACCGAACAAGAGCCAGTCGGTAGAGATGTCGGGAAAGCGACTCTTGATGGCATCGACGATTTTGAGCGACGGGGCTGTTCGTCCGGTGAAGATGCTGCTTAGTGTAGCAGGGGCAACTTTTATGTTCTCGGCAAACTCCTGCTGAGTCATGTGCTGCGACTCTATGATTCTTTTTATTCTGTCTTTCATATGCGATGATGATGAATTCTTGTTTGTTCTTCTTCTTTTTACAAAGATAAATCAAAAAAATGAAACATACAAGTTTTACAAGAATAAATCCATTGCGTTTATACACATTTGTATGTGTGAATGATGATGGATTTAGTTTAATGTATTTGATAGTATGTAAATTAAAGTGCAAATGTATTGTATATAATCCGATAAAACCTTGTTGTTTACTTTAATATAATACGGTAAACAACTGATTTTCAATATTGTTTATCGTTTGTATACAAGGATGAATATATATAAAACCTAACAAAAACAAACAGTATTATCAATATGTTATATTAAACGCTTTAGCTAATATTTAATAAGTGGCTTATATACAGCTTATTATGGTTAATTTCGCAATGTAACATGGATATTCATACACAAACTCGAAGCTTTGAATCTACAAATATACATATTTGAATATTGTTGATTTGTAAAGAAAGATAGTGAATTTGAATTTACAAATACACATTTGCAAAATCCGAATTTATATAACTGCAAATTTGTAAATTAGCAATTTTGAATGCAAAAATATGTAAAACGTAAATTATAAAGACTTCCAATCCTCCATTTTTTGCAATACTGAAGAATTCCGAACTAAGGATTATGTGGTTTGATTTTTTACAAAAATAAAGGGGTAGAAAAAGGCCTAACTCCCATGTACATAAGGAAGTTAGGCCTGAAAAATAGGTCTGTATAGTTTCTTGTTCTAGAAAAGAAACTAGTGGAAAATATGCTTTTTTAGTGTAAAATGAAGAAGATTAGCTCCTTCATAAGGTCGCCAGTAGAGGTGTTTTGGTTGTCCAATCCCTTACTTTTGGCATCGATTTCCCTTAGTTTGGATAAAATCTGTAGAGTTTTCATTGCGGTGAAGTTTCTCATACCAGTACGATAGTCCTTCAGGCCCCATACTGATTTCAGATCCAGGAAGGCTGCGAGGTTATTGTCGTTGTTACGATCGGGTGCATAGAATGCTACCATCAGGTTCTGGAAGTAAGAGTATAGCAAGGGCAGGCATGAGAATAGTGAACCAGCCTTTGGATTCTTATCAAAATATTTTACTATCTGATTTGCCTTGAAAACATTCCTTTCGATTATGGCTGTCTTTAGTTCGAACACATTGAAGTCCTTGCTTACACCTATTTCACGTTCTACTATTTCGGGTGTAATGCGTCTGTTGTCTTCGGGAAGTGAGATCATCACTTTCTCAAGTTCTGATATAAGGCGACTAAGGTCTGCTCCGATGTGTTCGGCTATCATCGAGCACGATTTTGGGTCGATAGCAACGTGGTTGTCTTTGAGGTATTTCTCAATGAACGAGGGTAGCTCGAAGTCACGTTTCTTCTTGCTCTCGAACACGACTCCTGCTGCTTCTGCCTTGCTTTCGCCTTCTGCCTCGACTTTGGTCTCTGCGTTTGCTGCTGTAG
>JAIJMN010000235.1:0-3324 GCA_022735715.1 Prevotella sp. | reverse complement strand
AATGCGTAGAGCATGAATAGTCTGAAGGCTATGTATGGCTGTGGTCTCAACTTTTTTATAAAACTGGCGTATAATTCGCTTTTTTATATAAGTTTGCAAGATAGTACTTGTTCCTATACCTGATACCGGAAAGTCAGATAAAGGCTTCACTGTTATTTCTGAATGGTTGAGATATAGCTTTGATTTAATCTTTTCACTACTCACAATTACAGATATAGGTGACGAAGATAATAATATTATTTCTATTCAAACAGAGGGAACTCCGTCAGAAATACGTTCAATAAAATATGAACGTAATCCAATAAATAGACAGCTTTGTTTATATAGAAAAGGTTATAATTGTGCGGTATGAATTTCTATGATATATATGGCGATATTGGATATCATTTTATAGAGGTACATCATACAACTCCAGTATCAGCAATGAAGCCTGGATATGTATTTGATGTTGATAGAGATTTAGTGCCATTATGTCCGAATTGTCACGCAATGGTGCATAGAAGGAATCCTCCGTATAGTGTGAACGAAATGAAAAATATTTTATGGGAGAAAACAGCAAAAAGATAAAAGAGTACATAAGGCAACTTGAAAGCCTTAGTAAAGCTTTGATTGATTATAAAATTGATGAAAATTTCTTCAAAAAAAGTGTTTATAGAAAATTGGGAATGGTATATGCTCATCATGTGGAAATAGACAAAAATATCCCATTGACAATTTTCCGCTCAAGAAAAGCAAACGAAATAAAAAATGAAGAAGATTTAAAGAAAACAAGTTCATTTTCGTACATACCAATAGAAATAACAAGCGATAAAAGACCTCCAATTGGACGATTGAATTATACTGGGCAATCTGTATTTTATGGATCCCTTAGTGCACAAACAAATTTTAGGGAAATAGATAAGGATATTCAACCTCACACACTAGTTTATACATCACTGTGGAGGCTGAAAAAGAATGCTAGGCTTAATTGTTACAGTGTGTATCATTCCGAACAGCACAATTGTAAAAATAATAGTGTAAACAATAATGTTGTAGATGCAGATTTAGAGGCTTATTTACGAGTATAGGGAGAAGAGTTTCTGAGAAATGATTTTGTTGATGATAGAAGATATTTTATATCATCTGTTGTGGGAAATCATATACTGAATTTTTGTCCTTCTTCATCAAAGGTAAGAAAACCTCTGTACGATGCTGTTTTATATTCAAGTGTTGTTGCTGATAATGATAATGTTTTCAACAAGAATATTGCGATGTTTCCAAATATTGTAGATTCTTCTTTGGACTTCTATTGTGTTTTGAAAGGAGAACTATTAGAAGATTTACAAACAATAAGACCTCTTTTTATTGGTCGAGTTGAAAAGTCAATAATTGAGTGGTATAAAATCTCTGTTATTGTAGACCTTACTAATATTCATATAGTTGGTGTAATGCATAATGGAGAAAGAGAAATGTTCGAAAATGAAGAAGAAGAACCCAAAAGCCTTCTTAAAATAATTGAAGAAAAGGTGTTGAGTGAAAAGGGATTTGAAATACAGAACATTTTAGAACGACACATAAAGAATAGTAGATTTACTAGTACTTTTGAGTATATAAAACCAGATTTTAATGAAATGAATCCTTTTTCATATTTGTATGATATGCCTATGGAGAAAGAGTACTTTAAAAATTATAGAGGGTTTGAAGGTGTTGTTTTGAAGATAGTGGAAGCATAAATTACACTCCTGTCAAATTGTCTGAAGTATTATCTGAATAATTTTAATGATAATACTTGTTGAAAATGAAAAAAAACGGCAAGATTGCTAAAATAGTTCATTGAAAAATTGCTTGATTCAGTATAAATCAGTATTTTTGCTGAACAAAAATGGCAATTTTGCCGAAATATTTCAATATACATATTATGCAGATACAAAGAGACTTCTATTTACAGCAACTGATAGACGGTAAGCAAAATGGATTAATAAAGATAATTACCGGAATTCGTCGTTGCGGAAAATCATATTTACTTTTCACACTTTTCTATCAGTATTTGAAAAACAGTGGCGTGACAGAAGATCATATTATAAAGATTGCACTTGATGATATTGAGAGTGCAGACTTTCGTGACCCACTAGCGTTGTATAAGTATATCAAGGCGAAAATGGTGGATGATGATTTATACTATATACTCCTTGATGAAGTACAACTTGTAGCGAGATTTGAGGAAGTGCTTAATAGCCTGTTGCGCATGGACAATGCGGATGTCTATGTAACGGGCAGCAACTCAAAGTTTCTTTCAAGCGATATTATTACCGAGTTTCGAGGACGTGGTGACGAGATTCGTCTTTATCCGTTGTCATTGTCAGAATATTGTGAGGGAACAGGACTGAAACCTTATGAAGCTTGGAAAGACTATTATACATACGGAGGACTTCCTCATGTGCTGACACTTGAAACAGAAAAGAAAAAGTTAGACTATCTCTCAAATCTATTTGAGAGTGTCTATTTGTTAGACATTCTTGAACGTCATCGTGTCAAAAACAAGTCTGAATTTGAAGATTTGGTACGCATTGTAGCATCAAGTATTGGGGCACCAACAAATACCGCAAAGTTGTCAAACACCTTTAAGAGTGTAAAGAAAGTAGCTATAAGTTATAATACGATAGACAAATATCTTGGATATATGCAAGATGCGTTTATCATAGAGAAAGCCACAAGATTTGACATTAAAGGCAAGAAATATATCGGTAGTCTTGCTAAATACTATTTTATAGACATGGGGTTAAGAAATGCTGTTCTTGGTTTAAGACAGCAAGAAGAGAGCCATATAATGGAAAACGTTATATATAATGAGTTGCGCCGTAGAGGATGTAAGGTGGATGTTGGTATTATGGAGCAACGATATGTAAGTAAAGACGGTAAATGGCAGAGGAAACAACTTGAAGTTGATTTCGTTGTCAATGAAGGCAGCCAAAAGTATTACATCCAATCCGCATTAGTCATGCCAGACGAGGAAAAGCGTAAACAAGAAATGGCTTCACTTTTGAGAATAGGCGATTCATTCAAGAAAATAATCATCGTGAAAGATGACATTAAACCTTGGACTGACGAAAATGGTATTCTTACAATGGGATTGATGGATTTTCTTATGGGCGACACAAAAGATTTAAACATCTAAGATTGGCTTATACATATCAATCCCATTTCCATTCACCTCAAATATACATACGTCTCGAAGCTGCCGGATTTCGTTTGGAGTCCAGCAGCTTCATTCGTCTTGTGCCTTTATAGAAGTCATATTTGAGGGAGATGCAGCGGTGCCAGGACTGGATTTCACCGCTGCGAGTC
>JAIJMN010000234.1:0-3346 GCA_022735715.1 Prevotella sp. | reverse complement strand
CTCCCAGTCAGCACCAAGTGTCTTTGCATCAACTGCATAACCGTGGTTCTGCGATGTAACGAAGCACTTCTCAGTACCAACCATGCGTACAGGCTGGTTGTGCGAACGATGACCGTACTTAAGCTTATAAATATGAGCGCCGGCAGCCTTAGCAAGCAACTGGTTGCCCATGCATATACCACAGATAGGCTTGTCAGAACGGCTCATCTGCTTCTGGATTATCTTAACGGCTTCCTCGCACATGTCAGGGTCGCCAGGACCGTTGGCAAGGAAGAGTCCGTCGAACTCCATGTCAGTATAGTCGTAGTTCCAAGGCACACGGATAACCTCACAACCGCGATTGATAAGACAACGTATGATGTTGGCCTTAACGCCACAGTCTACGAGAACAACCTTCTTGCCGGCACCCTCATTGTAGCGTACAATCTCCTTGCAGCTCACCTTGTCGACAAAGTTAACTCCAGCATACTCGGCTGTCGGGATGTTATCGGGCTCGTCGTCGAAAATGATCTTGCCCATCATAACACCATGCTCACGCAACACTTTGGTCAGTTCACGAGTGTCGATGCCGGTTATACCAGGCACGTGCTCGCGCTTAAGCCATTCAGCAAGGCTCTCAACGGCATTCCAGTGGCTGTACTCCTCACTATAGTCAGCCACGATAATAGCCGAAGCGTAGATTTTGTCACTCTCCATGAACGTGGGCAGTCCGTTCTCCTCGATTGAGAAAGGAGGTACGCCATAGTTACCTACAAGCGGATATGTCAGAGTCATGAGCTGTCCTGCATAAGAAGGGTCGGTCAACGACTCGGGATAACCCATCATCGCCGTGTTGAAAACGACCTCTCCAGCCACAGGTGCCTCATAACCAAATGACTTACCATGGAACTTGGTTCCGTCTTCCAATACTAAAGTTACATTTCTCATAGTTATATTTTCTCGTTATTGTTCTTTTAGTTTCACTATTTCATCGTTGCAGCAGAGGCCGACACCCTCCCCCACTTTATCGCGCACAGACGCCCTGAAAGCGCAAAAGTGTTGTTTATTATATACTTTTGCCCTTTCAGGGCGCGTTGTGGAAACGAGGCAGTATGCCAACATCTCCTATTACATCAGCTTCTCCATATAGTTGACGAATGCCTGATTGCATAGCTTTGTGCCGCCCGGCGTAGGATACTTACCTGTGAAATACCAGTCGCCCTTATGATCGGGAATGGCCTCATGCAGCCCGTCGATTGACTGATATACGAGTTCAACCGGTGTCTCCAGTTCGTCAGGACGCAGCATCTCGACTATCTTAGTATTTATCTCATCGATAGTGAACGGCTTGTATACGTCGCGCACACAGTTGCGCATCATCTCCTTCGGTTTAAGAAGCTCGAGTTTGCACGACTCGTACACCCGCTTCAGCAGGTCTTGCATGCCACGTTCCTTAATAAGTTCCATCGTTGCACGGAACACGCAGAACTCCTCCAGACGTGGCATATCAATGCCGTAATAGTCGGGATAGCGTATCTGCGGAGCCGACGACACGATGACAATCTTCTTCGGGTGCAGGCGGTCGAGTATGCGCAGGATGCTCTCCTTAAGCGTTGTGCCGCGCACTATAGAGTCGTCAATCACGACGAGGTTGTCGACATAAGGCTCTATACAACCGTAAGTGATGTCGTAGACATGCGAAGCGAGGTCATTACGCGAGTTGCCCTCGGTGATGAACGTACGCAGCTTGATGTCCTTTATAGCCACCTTCTCCGAACGCACGTATGTGTCGAGTATTGCGTGCAGCTCCTCGTCGGTGGGCTTATGGTCGAGCTGTTGGATGCGCTTCACCTTAAGCTCGTTGCTGTATTTCTTGAATCCGGAAAGCAATCCGTAGTAAGCCACCTCAGCTGTATTAGGTATGAACGAGAACACAGTATGATCTATATCGCCGTCTACTGCATTCAGTACCGGTTCGCGCAGCAGTTCGCCAAGGCGTTTGCGCTCGCGATAGATGTCTCGGTCTGAACCGCGGCTGAAGTATATACGCTCGAACGAGCATGCAGAGTCGCCTCGTTGTTGCAGTATCTGCTCCATACGCACCTCACCTTGACGGCTTACGAGCAGTGCCTGACCCGGATTGAGTTCCTGAATGTCTTCACATTCGAGGTCGAATGTAGTCTGAAGTACAGGACGCTCAGACGCTACTGCAACGAATTCGTCGTTGGCATAGTAGAAAGCAGGACGAATACCCCAAGGGTCGCGCATTGAGAACATCTCGCCAGAGCCAGTCAGTCCGCACATTACATAGCCTCCGTCGAAGTCGGGCATCGACGTGCGCAGCACGTTGGCCATGTCCATATGCTCATCTATATAATGTGTTATCTCCATTCCCTCGAGTCCTTTGGCCTTTGCGTCAACATAGTTGCGTTCAGCCTCGCGGTCGAGTCGGTGACCCATCAGTTCGAGCAGCGTATATCCGTCGCTGTAGATACGCGGGAACATGCCTCGCGTCAGCATCTCCTGGAATATCTCGTCGATATTAGTCATATTGAAGTTGCCGCAGATGCACAGGTTCTTTGCCTGCCAGTTGTTGCGACGCAGGAAAGGATGGACATACGAAAGTCCCTTCTTTCCGGTCGTGGAATAGCGCAAGTGTCCCATGTAAAGCTCACCGGCAAACGGCATATGCTCTTTGGCAAAGTCGGCATCAGCAAGCAGTTCGGGCGACAATCGGGCGAATTCCTTCTGCACACGTCCGAATATCTCGGTTATGGCATCCTTGCCCTCAGCGCGTTCACGGAACATATATTCCGTTCCAGGTTGTCCGTCAAGCTTCACACATGCCATGCCAGCTCCTTCCTGGCCACGGTTGTGCTGCTTCTCCATCATCAGATAGAGCTTGTTTAGTCCGAACATCCAAGTACCATACTTCTGTTGATAGTACTCAAGTGGCTTGAGCAATCTGATCATTGCTACGCCACACTCATGTTTTAGTGGTTCCACGGTTCCTTAACTTTACTTAATATAACTCTTTTTCCTTTGCTTATGCAGCATTTGCCTGTATCGTCATTATGTAACGTGACAAGTTGCAATAGCGTGTATTTATCGAAGATTTGATTATCTTTTTGACATCTGTGCGTACACACAGATTGCATATGTATAAAAATTAAGCGTCAAGCAAACAGCCCAACGCTCAACCAATATATTTAGTTTCGTATAATATTAACCAACAAAGAAGCCACCGACGTCAAGATGCTCACGAATGAGAACCACAAAGTCGTTGAAGAGCCGATAGCTGAGTTCTTTGACTTCACACCATTGGGCTCTACGTATATATAGTCATTCTGCTGTACATAATAGTACG
>JAIJMN010000233.1:0-3383 GCA_022735715.1 Prevotella sp. | reverse complement strand
TGCGAATTGCGCAGCACAACCTCGACGCCCTTTGTAGTTATCTCCTTTATCGAAGCGCGGTTTACCATTTGGGCGCAGGCGTTGGGCACGTTGCCCTCCTTGTATGGATAGACAATAACGATGTCGCCCTTGCGGAAATTGGATGTGTCGGCCGACTGTTCCATGTCAAACCTCAGTCTCAGGCTCTCCACCATACCGTCGGCAGAGAATCCGAATTCTTCAATCGTCATTTCTTCATATATATTGCCTGCTGCCCGCTTGTCTTCAAGAGTGTCGAGCCAGATGGCTGCAAATCCGCTGTCGTCCTTAGTCTTGTTGCCCACCTTGGCAAGCAGATGCTCACGCTCCACAAACTGAAGGAATCTGAAGTAGTAGGCCCGCTCCAGTTCTGTAGCCTCCTGTATGGGGCGCAGAATGTTTTCCAGTTCGGGGCGGGTCCATTCCTCCCATAGTCGTCCGGTCACTCCTTTGCGGTTGAGTTTGTCGGGAGTCAGATTTCGCAGCACATTGATGCCCATGTCGCCCTGCGTAAGATCGGTCCACGTCAGCAGATTGCGCATACGTATTGCGCGCAGCGTCAGTTCCGGAAGATTGGCAATCGACACCAGTCCCTCGGCATATTTCGAATAGAGCAGCATAAAGTGGCGCAGCTGGTCGGAGTGTTTCTTGAACTCGTAGTTGAACAGCGCACGGTAGAGCGACAACTGTACGAGATGCTTCTCTTGCGGCACAGGTCGGTTGGGGTTGTACTCGGGCGACGAGAAAGGCACAAACTCTCCCTTACCTGACTTCTGTTCTATTATCGTTGTGCGGCCGTCCTTCTGGTGCAGCAAGTCGAGACGTCCCTGAATGCCGAGTACGTCGCTGAAGAATGTAGGCTCCAGCACCACAGCCTTCGGGTCGTACTCGTCCACCTCCTTTGGCAGGTCGTTGCCTATAAGCTTCTGTATGTTCTGCTTTTGTTGGCGTGCGTCCTGATAGAACTTCTGCACCGTAGCCTGATTGTTCATGTCGTCGCACGATGTCAGACTTATGGTGTTGGTCTTGAAGAATTCCATAACGCCCTCGCCGAAGGGCACGTTGCGGTTGTGTACCGTGTCGTCCAGGAAACGTCCTGCAAGATTACCGAGATGGATGTGCACCGTGTTGGCTTGCGGTTTCAGTCGGTTCACCATGTTCACGTATGGCGACTCGGCGTATGTTTCAAAGCACGACGCAATTGTCGTGATGTCTATCAGATAGTCGGGTTCGTAAATGATGAGTTCGGGCATGCACACATCCTCCTCCATACGGATGCGCACGAGGTTGAGCTGTGTGTCTGCCGAAAGTATTTGTTTCAGATAAGTCCAGTCGCCTTTGCCACCCAGCGTCAGGTATCGGTTTTGTCTTCCGTAGCAAATCTTAAGTTCCGAAGCGTTCTGTTCTTCCGTGGCGTAAATGTAGTCGTCGTCCCACGAACGTACGATGCAGCGCAGCAGATTTATGTCGAACTTGCTCCAACGTCCCTTGTGGTCCTTCTTGGGCAGCAGCCTGTTGAGCGACTGCGGTATAGCTGTAACGCCACACACATAGCTCACCAGCAGGGCTGTCGACTTGATGTTGTATGCCAGCGACTGCTCCAGTTCTTCGTTGCTCATGCTGTGCATAGTGTTCAGTTCCTTGCGCGTGTCGTGTATCAGCATAGCCGTTTCGGTAGGGATGTTGTGTTGCTTCGTCAGATAGTCGAGCTTGGCAAACATGCCGATAAAGTTGATGCTGTTGTGGGCAATACCTTGGTTTACCACGCGTTTGAATATGTCGCGCAGTATGGCGTATTTCTCGCGTATGGTGAAGTCGGCTGTGCACACGTCTTCCAGTTGGTCGTAAAACGACATGGCGCAGTCGGCGGTATATGCTATGTTTTCGTTATTGTTGTTATGTTCCATTCTGTTTGCAAAGGTAGTGCAAACCTAAGACAAGTCAAAATCCATAAGTCTGTTTTTCCAAATCTTATAATCTTTCTCCTTAAATCTGTAACACCTTATATAATAAAAAGCAGTAACTTTGCACCCATGGAAAAGAAAATACTACCCGTAATGGGAATGGCATGTGCCGGATGTAGTGCCAATGTAGAGCGCAAGCTTAAGGCCATGGACGGAATAAAGAGTGTGTTGGTGTCGCTGCCAGGACGCACGGCAATGGTAGAATACGACGAGCGTGTGGTAACGCCCGCAGATATGAAACGCGTCATTGACGGTGCCGGCTATCTGCTTATTATCGACGATGATACACGTGTCGACGCATTGGAACGCAATGCCTACCGACAGCTGAAGCGACGTATGATGCTGTCGTGGCTGTTGGCGCTTCTCACCATGTCGGTGTCGATGGGGTGGGTGAGTGTAGGTTCGAACGATGCTTCCAACCAGGTGCTTCTCATCATTGCCTTATTAAATATGGTGTATTGCGGATGCCAGTTCTACGCCAATGCTTGGCGTCAGCTCGTACATCGTTCAGCCAATATGGACACGCTTGTGGCGTTGTCTACCCTCATCTCGTTCGGCTTCAGCGTGTTCAATACTTTTTGGGGCGAACAGTTTTGGGGCTCGCGTGGCATAACGTGGCACACCTATTATGATGCGTCGGTGATGATTGTCACCTTCGTGCTTACGGGCCGCTGTCTTGAGCAGCGTGCCAAGCGGTCAACAGCTTCTGCCATACGTTCGCTCATGGGACTCGTGCCCAAGCTGGCACACGTGGTAGTTGATGACGAGGTGCACGATGTTCCGCTTGCTACTGTTGCAACACGCGATATAGTTGAGGTGCGACAGGGAGAGAAGATACCTGTTGACGGTACTGTAAGCACAGGCGAGGGTTATGTAGACGAATCGATGATAACTGGCGAACCGGTGCCAGTACGCAAGCAGTCGGGCTGTCGACTTTTGGCAGGTACGATAGTAAGCGAAGGCACTTTGTGCTTCCGTGCCGAACAGGTAGGTCAGCAGACGGTGTTGTCAGGTATAATACGTATGGTACAGGAGGCGCAAGGTTCGAAGGCTCCCGTGCAGCGTTTTGTCGACCGTGCTGCCCTTGTCTTTGTGCCTTGCGTACTTGGAGTTTCGATACTAACCTTTGTGCTGTGGCTTGCCATAGGCGGAGCGGCAGTACTTCCTCAAGCCGTTCTGTCTGCCGTGTCGGTATTGGTCATAGCCTGTCCGTGTGCTATGGGACTCGCTACGCCTACCGCCCTGATGGTGGGCATAGGCAAGGCGGCTCAACAGGGCATTCTGGTCAAGGATGCTACAGCTGTAGAGCAGCTCTGCCGTGTAGACGCACTCGTTATCGACAAGACGGGCACGCTCACCATACCTAATAAGAATGTGGATTTCAAGTCTGCCGAGAATATT
>JAIJMN010000232.1:0-3386 GCA_022735715.1 Prevotella sp. | reverse complement strand
TGTATGATTTTCATACACTTTTTTACTAATCTCGCCAAAACCATCCATTTTCTTCACTTTCTATTGTTATTAGCCTTTTGTTTATTTATAATTTTGTGGTGTAAAAAATAATTCACAACAATATGAAGCGACTATTTCTATCTATATTCACCCTTGCCGCAGGCGTAAGCATTTACGCCTCCGAGCCGTGGACTGTAGAGCGTTGCATGCAGTATGCCTCCGAGCACAGCCATACCGTACGTCAGCAACAGTTTGCCCTTGACGACAGCCATGCCTCCAAGACACAGGCTATTGGAGCCTTTCTGCCGAGCGTCTACGGTTCGGTATCGGGACAGATGAACTTCGGACGTGCCATCAATCCTGAGACCAATACTTATACCGATGTCAGCACATTATATAACGGTTACGCTCTGCAGGCTTCGCTCACCATCTTCGACGGTCTGCAACGCTACAACCAGTTGCGTATGGCTCGAGCCAATGTGGCTATGGGGCGTAGCGGAGTACTTGCCGAGAAGGACGATGTGGCGCTCAAGGTGTACAAGGCCTACATGGACCTCGTCTATTGCGAGGGAGCCGTAGCCCAGACCTCCAAGAAGCGTGACGAGAGCCGTGCCCTACTCCATCAGACCGAAGTGATGGCTGAGGTTGGACAGAAGAGTGATGCCGACGTGGCGCAGATGCGTGCCACTCTTGCAGCCGACGAGTATGAGCTTGCCCACATGCAGAGTCAGACCACTAAGGCAAGCCTCGCCCTCAAGCAGCTCATGAACTACCCCGTCGACTCCACTCTTAACGTAGTACAGCCAAGTATGACATTCGCCCCCGCAACCACAGAGTCGCCCAACCAGGTGTTTGCCTGCGCTTCCACATCCAATCCGCGCATACTCAAGGCGCAACAAGGCGTAGAGGCTGCCCGATTCAATCTGCGTGCCGCTCGTGGGGCCTTGCTTCCTTCGCTCTCTCTCTCGGGTGGCGTGTCCACCTCTTTCTATAAGAACATGGACCAAGGAGGACACGCCTCCTTCTCCTCTCAGTTCAAGAACAACACGGGCGAATTTATCGGTCTGTCGCTAACTATACCGATCTTCAATCAGCTCTCAACTTCGTCTGCCATCCGCCGCCGCAAGATTGCTCTCGACCAGGCTCGCGAAAACCTTGAATACGAGCAGGCTGAACTCCATCGCATCATAGTCGAAGCTTCTGCCGACGTAGACAATAGCGCCAAGGAAGTAATCAAGATGCAGGAGCAGGTAGAGGCTGACAGCCTTGCCTCGCATCTCACCACACGCAAGTATGAGGAGGGACTTGCCTCGTCGATAGATGTCAAGACGGCTGCCGTGACGCTATTGCAGAGCAGAGTGAAACTGCTGCAGAGCCAGCTCACCATGGCATACAACCAAAGATTATTAGCTTATTATAAAGGAGAAAAATTATGGACCGACCAATAGAAAAGAAATCATTCCCTCGCCGCTACATCTATATTTGTGCGGGGGCTGTAGCCGTAGCTGCCTTGCTTGCGTGGCTTGTCTTCGGCAGTACGGCAAGCACCATGACTGTCGATAGAGCCGACGTGACCGTTAGCGACGTTACTCGTGGCAAGTTCGACGACTATGTGCGGCTCAACGGACAGGTAGTGCCTATTCAGGTGGTGCAGATATCGCCTGAGGAGGGTGGCATAGTAAGAGAGAAGGTTGTGGAGGAAGGCACGCGCGTGAAGAAGGGCGACGTCATCCTGCGACTGAGCAACAGCAATCTCGACCTTCAGATTCTTAATGCCGAGGCTGAACTTGCCGAGAAGCAGAACCTCCTGCGCAACACGCAGGTGACCATGCAGCAAGACCGGCTCAACAACCGTACCGAACAAGCCACGCTCGACATGGACTGCCAGCGCAAGCTGCGTGCCTATCAGCAGAACTCACGTCTGTACAAGGAGAAACTCATTAGCAAGGAGGTCTACTTGCAGAGCCGCGAGGACTACAACCTCGCCCTGCGCAAGCAACGTCTTATAGGCCAACGCCTGAAGCAGGACAGTCTGTATCGTCACGTGCAGATGGCGCAGATGGAGGACAATCTTGACAATATGCGCAAGAACGTGCTCCTCGTGCGCGAGCGCAAGAACAAGCTTGAGGTGCGCTCGGCTATTGACGGCGAACTGGGATTGCTTGACGTGGAACTGGGTCAGAACATTCAGGCTGGTCAGAACATCGGACAGATCAACGACCTCTCCGACTTCAAGATTGAGGCTAAGATTGACGAGCACTATATCGACCGTGTGCGCCCGGGACTTACGGCTACAATCACGCGCGACGGCAAGCAATATCAGTTGCGTGTGCGCAAGGTCTACCCCGAAGTGCGCGACGGCTCCTTCCGTACCGACTTCGTCTTCGTTGGCTCTCGTCCCTCACAGATGCGTAGCGGACAGACCTATTACCTGGAGCTTGCTCTCGGCAAGTCGACCCAGTCTACGCTCATCCCTCGCGGCACCTTCTTCCAGACCACTGGTGGCAACTGGATATTCGTGCTCGACCGCTCGGGCCATAAGGCTTACCGACGCAACATTAGCATAGCACGCCAAAACCCGATGTATTATGAGGTGACCGAGGGCTTGGAGCCTGGCGAACGGGTAATAACGAGCGGGTATGAGGCGTTTAAGGAGAATGAAGTGCTGATATTGAAATAGAGGGCCTATAATTATAAATATTATGATAAAGACAGAAAACCTTACAAAAATCTTCCGTACAGAGGAAGTGGAGACCGTTGCTCTCAACGGTGTTAGCATTAACGTCGAAGACGGCGAGTTTGTAGCGATAATGGGACCGAGCGGTTGCGGCAAGTCTACTCTGCTCAACATCCTTGGTCTGCTTGACAATCCCAACGGAGGCGAGTATTGGCTCGATGGCGAACCCGTGGGCAAGCTCAAGGAGAGCGAGCGCACCAAGTATCGTCGTGGCAGAATAGGCTTCGTGTTCCAGAGCTTCAACCTTATCGACGAACTTACGGTTGAGGAGAATGTCGACCTGCAATTACGCTATCTCGGAGTGCCTTCCAAAGAGCGTCGTGAGCGCGTAACGGAGATTCTGCGCAAGGTGGGACTCAGCCAGCGTGCCAAGCATTATCCACAGCAGCTATCGGGCGGTCAGCAGCAACGTGTGGCTATAGCACGTGCCGTGGTGGGCAAGCCTAAGCTGATACTTGCCGACGAGCCTACGGGTAATCTCGACTCGAAGAGCGGACTTGCCGTAATGGAACTCTTAACGCAGCTGAATGCCGAGGGAACAACAATCGTGATGGTTACCCACTCACAGCACGACGCTATGATGGCTAACAGAATTATCAATCTGTTTGACGGACAGGTTGTAGACAACAACGAGAGAATCATTTAAGTT
>JAIJMN010000231.1:0-3404 GCA_022735715.1 Prevotella sp. | reverse complement strand
TAGCGCATCGACTTGGTGTTGAACTTGCCACCGGTATTCTCGCGCATTGTTATGCCGTAGCCGAACGTTAGCGACCAAGGCATGTTGAAGCGCATATAGCCGTCGGCATCAGTCTCTACCTTGCCTCCGCCACTCTTCTTTGCGCCACGCTGACCTTCGATCATTGTGTCGTCGACATTCGATTCTATGTCGGTATCGATGCCGTCCTCGTCGTCCTTGTCGCGCTTTTTCTTGTCCTCGGTGTCATCGCCGCCACCAAACCATTTCTTTATCTTTTCAGGTGTAAGCGTGAACGAGAAGTTCTGCGAAGTTCCCTGGAAACGTCCGAACTTGCCCATGCCCCAAAGGGTGCGGTTGCCTACGTAAGGCTTGCCGTCCTTGTCCAGCTCGTAGGCATACGATGCGAACACGGCAGTCATATTGAACGTGTAGTTCTTCCACCACTTCAGTCGCACGCGCATTGTAAGGTCGGAGAGCGGATGATAGTCGGTGGCGAGATTATAGCTCATAGCCAGACCGAGCTCGTCGATGATAGAGAGCTTCCTGATGCCCGTACTGTCCTTGTCGCTCTTGATCTTCATCTCCACATTGTTCGAAAGGTCGAACGAGATGTTGCCCGTCTTGCCCTTGCCAGGCACTCCGTAGAGCTGACCCTGATAGGGCGAATACTCTACGAGTTCAACCGAACCGTCGGCATTGGTCTTCTGATAGGTCTTGTAATAGCCGTATCTTCCCTGTCCGAAGTCGGGCGCATAGCTGAAGCTTACGCTTGGAGTGATGACGTGACGAATGGCCTGTATCTTGTCGCCGAATATCTTGCGGTTCGGAGTGAAGAAGCCGTAGAGCTTTGTTGACGCACTGATAGACATGTTATAGTTGTACACGTTGTTGAATCCGTATATCGTGTCGCACGCCTCTTTTTGTGCGGTCTCGTCCCACGAGCGCATAATCTTGTGCGTGTACATGCGGTCCTGGAAGTTGAACGAGGGCGAGATGTTGATATAGTTGAACAGTGTGAAGTTGCCGCTGATAGGAATAGAGTGGTTCCAACCGTTGCGCCAGTCCTTTATGAGGTTCGACTTGAGGAATCGGTCCTCCTTGGTGTTGATGCTGTTCGAAATCTGTCCGGTGTACGACATTGAAATCTTCTCATACCAGCGTTCGTTGCCCACAACGTGCTTGCGCTTGAACGGATAGAATCGTGAGAGCGAGATGTTGAGGTCGGGCAGCGTCACCGACATTGAAGAGTCGCGCATGTTCTGCGAGAGGTTGGCTGTAGAGCTGAGCGACAGACCTATGCTTGAGAATGTAGTGCTCCACGACACAGACGATGTACGTGTCGACTGCGACAGCGTCTGAGGATTGTACAGCGAGTTGAGGTTGTTGCGTTCGTAGCTCGATGTAGCGAAGTTGACGCTCGCCGAGAGCGAACTGTATGGATTTGCTTTTGAATCCTGGCGATGACTCCACTGCACTTTGAACGATTTCTGCTCCGAATAGTCGGGCATGTTCTTGTCGCCGGTCTTGGTGTTCTGATAACTCAGGAAGAAGCTGCCCGAATAGCGGTAGCGCTTGTTGTAGTTGCTGGCTGCCGACAGTCCCCATGAGCCTTTGGTGTATATCTCGCCGAGGAGCTTGAGGTCCCACTTGTCGTTGATGGCAAAGTAGTATCCGCCGTCGCGCAGATAGAATCCGCGGTCGTTCTCGTCGCCGTATGTAGGCATGATGAATCCCGACGAATAGCTCTTGGTGAACGGGAAGAAGCCGTAAGGAATAGCCAGTGGCAATGGCACATCAGCCACAACGAGATAAGCCGGACCGAAGGTTACGTCCTTGCCCGGGCGCACCTTGCCTCGCGACAGTGCTATGTAGAAGTCGGGATGTTTCTTGTCGCACGTGGTGTAGCGTCCGTGCTGCAGATAGATGTCGCCGTTGGCATTGCGCTTTGATATTTCGCTTTGCAGGAAACCGTCCTCCTGCTGGGTGTATACTTTTGAAATAAGACCCTTCTTGGTCTTGAAGTTGAACGCCATAGTGTCGCTCTCATACTTGTCCTGACCCATGCTGAACACAGGCGTACCGATAAGAGCCAGTCCCGTAGAGTCGGTAGTGTCGCGTGCTCCCGTAGCGTGTACGAGCGACGAGTCGATGCTCATGTATATCTTCTCGGCAGCCAAATCCATATTCTCGTATTTCACGGTTGACTGTCCGTAGAGCTTCGCCGTCTTGGTCTTGGCATCGTACACGAGCGAGTCGGAGGCCGAATAGTTTACGGGCGAGTTGATACCGTTGGCTCGTTGTCGGTTGATGGAGTCCAGACGTATCGAGTCGTCGATTGCGCGGTTGTGGTGATATATTGCAAGTTGCAGTGAGTCCATCTTTGTAGTGTCCACAATCTCGCGTCCCAATGAGTCGCGCAGTATGGTGGCAATGCTGTCCTTAATGGAGTCGGCAGCCACGGCAGTGGTGTCGGCAGGTGCAGTCTTGCGCACTTTCTTGCGTTGCGAGTAGGGCATATCGGCTGCAGCCATCACGAAAATGACGGCACACAAAAGAAGGGCTATGACGGTCTTAGTTCTCAATTTTGCTGTTTATTATAACTTATGTGATTACAAATCCGGCTCAAACAAACGTTTCATATCGCGGAAGCGGGCGAGAGTGTCGCCGCCGAATTTGCTTAGACTTTTCTCTGCCTGCTCAATTGTTTTCTCGCGGTCGAGGTGAGTCTTCGAGTAGAACTTGTCGGCATAGCAGATGAGTTTCTCCTCGATAGTCTCTGGCTGGAGGTCGTGATGGGGCAGAGGCAGGTTTTGCGACACGATGTCATTGAGTGTGAGTCCGGCTCCGGTGTGCCTTTCGCACACGCGTGCATAGCTTTCGGGCAGACCCTCGGCGCGCAGTATCTCGGCTCCGCACACGCCGTGTCGTATGTATGGTTCGGTGCCATGGCACTCGATACCGGGTGCGTCGACACGTATGATTCCTATGTCGTGCAGCATGGCTGCATTGCGAACAAAGTCGGTGTCGATGTTTAGTTCGGGGTGCATAGCGGCTATCCGCAGCGCACGTTGCGCTACAGACTGGCTATGAGTAAGGAGGATGTGGCGCAGTGCACCGCATCCTCCATAGTATTTGTCAATAATCTGTTGGTACATATTACGATTTTACTCGTGCTCACGCTCGATGTAAGCGATTATGTCGCCCTTCGAAACCTTAGAGCCACGCTTGGCGTTTATCTCTACGATCTTGCCGCCCAAGGCTGCCGGAACCTCAACGAATTCGCCCCAAGGAGCCTGGATGTAGCAGAGTACGTCGCCCTCCTTGTATTCCTTACCGATGAAAGGCTCGACTGTAGGAGCACACTCGCCCTCGCCTGAGAATTCCCAGTAGATGTCGCCCTTGAC
>JAIJMN010000019.1:0-21320 GCA_022735715.1 Prevotella sp. | reverse complement strand
GATTCCGTTAAATTTACCGGCGGATGCAACGGCAACCTCAAAGGCATATGCGCCCCGTGCATCGGCAAGAAAGCTACCGACGTGAAGCAGACGCTGAAGGGCATCACATGCGGCGGCAAAATGACAAGCTGCCCCGACCAGCTTGCAACGGCACTGGGCGAAATGGGCTACTAAATATTTTTTCTTCTATTTTACCTGTTTTTTTGCACTAAGTTGTAAAAAATATATGTACCTTTGCTTACAGAAATATACTAATGAACTCAAAAGTCTTGCATATACATATATTATATAATGTGATGTAGATTTGCAAGTTCTTAACTAACCAAACATTATGCTAAAACAAATTATCAACGGCCGCATTCTGACACCAGAAGGCTGGCTCGAAGGCGGTTCAGTTATCATCGACGGCAACAAGATTAAAGCCGTATCAAACAGTGATCTCCACATCGTAGATGCAGAAATCATAGATGCCAAAGGATGCTATGTAGTTCCTGGCGGCATTGAGATGCACGTACATGGCGGTGGCGGACGCGACTTCATGGAGGGTTCGGAAGAGGCTTTCCGCGTTGCCATAAAGGCACACATGAAGCATGGTACAACTGCCATCTTCCCCACTCTGTCTTCATCTACAGTGCCAATGATTGAAGCTGCATGCGAAACATGCGAAAAACTCATGGCAGAGGAGAACAGTCCTGTACTCGGACTCCACCTCGAAGGTCCTTACTTCAACCCCAAGCAGGCTGGCGCACAGATTCCTGAGTGGATCAAACCGCCAGTAGCCGAGGAATACGAACCGCTGCTCGACAAGTATCCTTGTATCAAGCGTTGGGACGAAGCTCCCGAACTTCCGGGTTCTACTGAGTTCATCAAGTCGTGCCGCAAGCACGGCGTTGTTGCAGCAATAGGTCACACACGCGCCACATACGAAGACGTTGTGGCTGGTCACGATGCCGGTATGTCGCACGCCACACACTTCTACAACGCTATGCCCGTAGTATATAAGGAGCACGAATTCAAGGTGCCCGGCACCGTTGAGAGTATCTACGCTCTCTCAGACATGTCGGTTGAGGTTATAGCCGACGGCATCCACGTTCCACCGGTAATGCTTCGCGTTGTATATCAGATAAAGGGCGTTGAGAAGACAGCCCTCATCACCGACTCATTGGCATGCGCAGCAAGTGACGAGGGCGTAGCATTCGACCCGCGCGTAATACTTGAGGACGGTGTATGCAAGCTCGCCGACCACTCAGCACTTGCAGGCTCTATCGCCACTATGGACCGCCTCATCCGCACATGCGTGCAGCAGGCCAACATCCCAATGGAAGACGCATGCCGCATGGCAAGCGAAACTCCTGCTAAAATTATGGGTGTATTCGACCGCAAGGGTTCACTTGAGGACGGCAAGGACGCCGATATCATGATGTTCGACAACGACCTTAAGCTCACATACGTTATGCAGATGGGCAACGAGGTTACCAACGAACTCTAAAACAGTAAAGCTATGCTAAAACAATTTGTCAACGGTCGCATCCTCACACCGAAAGGTTGGCTTGATGGCGGCTCCATCGTTACCGACGGCAACAGAATCAGATGTGTCTCAAACATCGACCTGCACGTTGTAGGAGCTGAAATCATCGATGTCAACGGGGGCTATATAGTTCCAGGAGGTATTGATATGCACACGCACGGAGGTGGCGGACGCGACTTTATCGAAGGTTGCGAGGATGCTTTCCGCAAAGCAGTCAACGCACACTTGAAGCATGGCACTACCTCAATATACCCGACTCTGTCGTCATCGACAATCCCTACTATTGAGGCTGCTTGCAATGTCTGCGAGAAACTCATGGCTGAGGAGAACAGCCCCGTGCTCGGTTTGCACATCGAGGGTTCGTACATCAACCCAAAAGAGGCTGGCGCACAGAACCCCGTACTTATCAAGGCACCGGTAATATACGAATACGAAACGCTGCTCAGCAAGTACAAGTGCATCAAGCGTTGGGACGAAGCTCCTGAACTGCCAGGCTCGGTACGCTTCATCAAGACATGTAACATGCACGGCGTACTTACAGCCCTCACCTGCACACGCGCTACTTATAAGGACGTGGTAGAGGCTCACAAGGCTGGCATGACGCACGCCGCACACTTCTACAACGCTATGCCTGTTGTCTACAAGGAGCATGAGTTCAAGGTGCCTGGCACCGTTGAGAGTGTCTACGCAATGCAGGATATGACCGTAGAGGTCATCGCCGACGGCTTGCATGTACCGCCAGTAATGCTTAAGGTTGTACACAAGATCAAGGGCGTTGAACGTATGGCTCTCATCACCGACTCTCTGGCATACGCCGCAAGCGAAGGCGATGTTTCAGCCGAGCCACGCGTTATAATGGAAGACGGCGTTTGCAAACTGGCAGACCGTTCGGCTCTTGCAGGCTCAATCGCCACTATGGACACCCTCATACGCACCTGCATACAGAAAGCCAACATTCCTATGGAAGACGTTTTCCGTATGGCGAGCGAGACACCAGCCAAGATTATGGGCGTATTCGACCGCAAGGGTTCTATCGAAGAGGGCAAGGACGCCGACATTATCGTATTTGACAGAGACATCAACCTCACCTATGTAATGCAGATGGGCAACGAGGTGGTGAACTATCTCTAAATATGTAGTGAACTATCTCTAAATATAAAAAACGACAAAAGACAACTTACACATTATTATATACTCAGTATTGAAGTATACGACATATTGTGCAAGTTGTCTTTTGTCGTTTTTTATAGCTTGTATTTATATTGTTTCCTGTTACTACCTGTTGTAATCCTTCGGCGTAAACTTACGGTCGAAATACATAGTTTTCTTGTCCTTGTCCGAACGCAGAGTCCATTGGAAAGCAAAGCCTTCCTTCTTGTACGGACGGAACGATGTGTTCTCGCGTACATTAAGAAGCAGAGCATCAGCTATCTTGGAGCGGTTAAGGTCGAACACCTTGACATTGTCGAGCTCGCCTACTGCCGAACAATAGTAATGATAGGTCTTAGTATCCATCTCGAACACCACACTGTCAGTACGTGTAAAGTTCTGAACGGGCGTAGGACAATACTTCTCGGTATACTCACGAGCCTCACGCTGGGCACGCTTCTCCATACTCTCATGACAGCCGCAGAGCACTATAGAGCACAAGACGGCGCAAAATGCAATATATCTCATTTTGTGTATGTTTTATTATAATTCGTACAATCATTACCTATAAGAAATGTGAAAGTTATATCTCACAACCATATAAGGCACAAATTCTTATGCAAAGATACCCATTTGTCGGAAAAAACGAGTATCTTTGCACATAAAACTGATATATATCAATGGACAATATAAGGAATTTCTGTATTATTGCCCACATCGACCACGGCAAGTCGACACTTGCCGACCGACTGTTGGAGCGTACGCAAACAATCAAGATAACTGAAGGTCAGATGCTTGACAACATGGATCTGGAGCGTGAACGTGGCATCACTATCAAGAGCCACGCCATCCAGATGGAATACAAGCACAACGGCCAGACATATATTCTCAATCTTATTGATACCCCGGGACACGTCGACTTCTCATACGAAGTATCGCGAAGCATTGCTGCCTGCGAGGGCGCTCTGCTCGTTGTAGACGCCACTCAAGGCGTTCAGGCACAGACCATATCAAACCTCTATATGGCTATAGAGCACGACCTTGAGATAATACCGGTGCTGAACAAGATCGATATGCCAAGCGCTATGCCAGACGAGGTAGAAGATGAGATTATAGAACTTATCGGTTGTAAGCGTGAGGACATTCTGCGCGCCTCTGGCAAGACCGGCGAAGGCGTTGACGATGTGCTTAAAGCCATCGTTGAACGAGTGCCACACCCTGTCGGCGATACAAAGGGTCCGCTTCAGGCACTTATCTTCGACTCGGTATTCAACTCATTCCGTGGCATCATTGCCTACTTCAAGATTGAGAACGGAGAGATACGCAAGGGCGACAAGGTGAAGTTCTTCAACACCGGAATGGAGTATGTGGCAGACGAGGTTGGTGTATTGAAGATGGATATGGTGCCACGTCAGGTGCTCGGCACGGGCGAAGTAGGCTACATCATATCAGGCATCAAGGATGCCACAGAGGTTAAGGTGGGCGATACTATCACCCATGTCAACCGTCCATGTGACAAGGCTATCTCCGGATTCCAGGAAGTCAAGCCTATGGTATTTGCCGGTGTATATCCCATTGACCCAAGCGAATACGAGAATTTGCGTGCTTCGCTTGAGAAGCTGCAACTCAATGACGCTTCACTGACATTCTCGCCTGAGTCGTCAGTAGCCCTCGGCTTCGGATTCCGTTGCGGATTCCTCGGACTGCTGCACATGGAGATTGTGCAGGAACGACTCGATCGCGAATTCAATATGGACGTCATCACCACCGTGCCCAACGTATCTTATATGGTATACGACAAGCAGGGAGGAGTCAAGGAAGTTCACAATCCGTCCGGATTGCCAGAACAGACACTCATCGACCATATCGAAGAGCCATACATACGCGCAACAATCATCACCACAACCAATTTCATTGGTCCTATCATGACGCTATGTCTTGACAAGCGCGGTGAACTGATCAATCAGGAATACGTAAGCGGCAACCGTGTGGAACTGCACTTCATGCTGCCTCTTGGCGAGATTGTTATCGACTTCTACGACAAGCTCAAATCAATAAGCAAGGGCTACGCCTCGTTCGACTATCATATCGACGGATTCCGCCCGTCACGTCTTGCCAAGCTCGACATTCTGCTCAATGGTGAGCCAGTAGATGCTCTCTCGGCACTGACACATCAAGACAATGCCGTAAGCATGGGACGCAAGATGTGCGAAAAGCTGAAGGATCTCATTCCACGCCAACAGTTCGACATTGCCATACAGGCAGCCATAGGTGCCAAGATTGTTGCACGCGAAACAATCAAGTGCGTGCGCAAGGACGTGACAGCTAAGTGTTATGGTGGCGACGTAAGCCGTAAGCGCAAGTTGCTCGAAAAGCAGAAGAAGGGCAAGAAGCGCATGAAGCAGATTGGCAACGTCGAGGTTCCGCAGAAGGCATTCCTCGCTGTGCTGAAGCTCGACTAAGATCCGACGTAAGAAGGTCGATAAAAACAAAATACATCTTCAACCAAACATAAAATAATAAGTCAACTAAACAAATATAGAAAGGAAGGTAACTTATGAAAGAGTTGGTCGGCACAAACACGCGCGACATAGCACGTGAATTGGCAAGACGTTACAGTACAATGACGCACGATGAGCTCGACGTGCTTGAGAGCATACTTGTACCCATCAAGTACGCCAAAGGCGAAATTGCACTCAAGGAGGGCGAAATATGCAAGAACTTCTTGTATATCGACAAGGGACTCATGCGCCAATTCTACTTTAAGCACGGCAAGGAAGTGACCGAACATCTGGCACAAGACCATACCATAGTAATGTGCATCGAAAGCCTCTTCAAGGAGGAACCAACCAAACTGCAGATTGAAGCCATCGAGCCTACTATAGTTTACGCTCTGCCTAAGGCCGAGCTTGAAAGAGTGGCTATGCACAACGTCAACATACAGATACTCTACCGCAAGATATTGGAGGAAAGCCTCATCATGTCGCAGGTACATGCCGACCTTGTGCGCTTTGAGACAGCACAAGACCGCTACAAGAGATTGTGCAAACTGATGCCGCAGGTGGTGTTGCGTGCACCGTTGGTGTACATAGCAAGCTATCTGCAGATGACCCCCGAGACATTGTCGCGTGTACGTGCATCAACACTTCTCGACTAAGAGAGAACGTCACGCTATACAAATGACTTTTAACATTATCACAAAATGAAAAAAATATTGTTGTTAGGTTCGGGCGAATTGGGCAAGGAGTTTGTCATCGCCGCAAAGCGTGCAGGACAATATGTCATTGCATGCGACAGATACGAGTGTGCGCCGGCAATGCAGGTTGCCGATGAGCACGAAGTGTTCAACATGCTCGACGGTGATGCCTTGACTGCTGTTGTTGAACGTCATCGCCCCGACATCATCGTGCCTGAAATCGAGGCAATACGCACCGAGCGTCTTTTCGACTTCGAGAAGGAAGGCATTCAGGTGGTGCCGAGCGCCCGCGCCGTAAACTATACAATGAACCGCAAGGCCATACGCGACCTCGCTGCAAAGGAATTGGGTCTGCGCACAGCCAAATACTTCTACGCAACCACTCTCGAGCAGCTCCGCGAGCACTCTAAAGAGATTGGTTTCCCATGCGTTATCAAGCCTCTTATGTCTTCATCTGGTCACGGACAGAGCATCGTTCGCGAACCCGAACAACTTGAGAAAGCATTCAACGATGCTATGGAAGGAAGCCGCGGCGATGTTAAGGAGATAATCATTGAGGAATTCATCCACTTCGACTCGGAGTTCACTCTGCTCACAGTAACACAGAAGAACGGTCCCACACTATTCTGTCCGCCTATCGGACACGTACAGAAAGGTGGCGACTACCGCGAAAGCTGGCAGCCGTTCCAGTTGCCTGAGGACGAATTACGTAAGGCTGAAGACATGGCAGAGAAGGTGACAAAGGCGCTTACCGGTGCCGGAATCTGGGGCGTTGAGTTCTTCCTTACTAAGGAGGGCGAAGTGATATTCAGCGAACTTTCACCACGTCCGCACGACACTGGAATGGTTACACTTGGCCATACAACAAATCTTTCAGAGTTTGAGCTCCACTTCCGCGCAGTAATGGGACTGCCCATAGCAGGCATTCACCTTGAGCATGCAGGAGCAAGTGCTGTAGTTCTTTCACCCACAGAGACAAACGATCCGCTGCCCTACAACTTCATGGATGCACTCAAAGAAGATTACACTCGCGTACGCATCTTCGGCAAGGAGGAGGCACACGTAGGTCGCCGTATGGGCGTAGTACTATGCTACGGCGAACCGACAGCCGACACCACACAGCTTCGCGACAAGGCAAAGCGACTCGCAGCAACAGTGCTTGGTACCGACCCATATATGGACAAGTAACAAAGCAAAGCAATGCTATATACATAAGTTTCGCAAGTTGTCGACTTGCGAAACTTTTTTTATTTACCATTATGAACAGAATCAATACAGCTACATCATCAACTCGCCACATAGCGACATTGCAGTCTATGCGTTTTATATTCTGCATGTTAATCTTTATCCACCATTATTTGAATAATCTAGGCATTAATTCATTTTACTATGGAGGCGATGCCGGCGTAACATTCTTCTTCATTCTAAGTGGATTTGTACTGAGCATAGGTAGTGGAGCAAGTGTAGAAGACAGAACATTCCGTTATCTTCAATTCCTGCGCAAACGCCTTGCAAAAATATATCCACTTCATCTAGTTACATTCACCATAGCCTTATGTATGAGTTTTGTAGCTGGAGTGAAATTCAATATCATAAAGACATTACTCCATGTATTTATGCTGCAAGAGTTTACTCTGTCTGAAGATATGCTAAAATATGGCACTGGGCTTTCATGGTTTCTTGGAACATTGTTCTTCTGCTATTTGTTGTTTCCTTTTCTCTACAGACAATTGATAATATCGCGCAACAGAATATTCAGAGTGATGCTGACGCTGTATGTATTATTAGCACTTGCAATAGAGTCATGTTGCAATAACTCTGCAATAGACGACTTCGTCTATGCTTTTCCGCCATTGCGTATCATTGATTTTGCAGTAGGAATAATAACATATCGTCTGTATACCGCCCCCTTCTCCATACGCTTAAGGCAATGGATTGCCAGACAGTCAACCTGCATATTGTCGACACTCGAAATAATAATAGTTGCAATGTCTGTATTGACATATATCCCATACTGTTCGTTGCCTTCATGGATACGTTTTGCTCCATATTTCTGGATACCCTTTAGCTTGTTAATCTATTGGTTTGCCATATCAAGCGACAACAAAGGCATAATTTCAAAATTATTAAACCAACGAGCCCTTGTCTTCTTGGGCAACATCAGTTTCGAAATATACATGTTGCATGGTATTGTGATTACAGCATTTGTATTCGTGTGGGGACGTCTCTTTGGATATGATACAGTATACAATCCTATGCTTTTTGCAATATGCCTTATCTTGTCGGTAGTTGCAGCCTACGTATTCGCAATAATTATGAAAATCGGGCGTTATAAGAATAAAAAAGAATTTCAATGAAAAGAAATAATTATTCAATCATAGATTTTCCTAAGATAATCGACCCTCGGGGCAATTTAACCGTTGCAGAAAGTATGCAGCACGTGCCTTTCGACGTGCGACGTGTATATTGGACTTACGACGTTCCGGCAGGCGAGAGCCGTGGCGGACATGCCCACAAGCAATGTCGCGAGGTGATTATTGCTGTAAGCGGGTCGTTCACTGTGACACTCGACAATGGCAGCGAAAAGCAATCGTTCCATCTCAATCACCCTTGGCAAGGACTGCTTGTAGAAACAGGCATATGGCGTACACTCGACGACTTCTCGTCGGGTGCGGTATGTCTTGTTTTGGCTTCCGAACCATTTGATGAGGAAGACTATATAAGAGAATACAATAGCTACATTAACTATATACAAAAGAAATGTTCGAAGTAAAAAGATACACTCCTGAAGACAAATCCATATGGGATAAATATGTCGACAAAGCACGCAACGCCACATTCCTTTTCCATCGCGACTATATGGATTATCACGCCGACCGTTTTCTTGATCATTCACTTCTATTTTACAAAAACAGTAAACTGTATGCCTTATTGCCAGCCCACCAGATTGACAATACACTGTATTCACACTTTGGTCTGACATACGGTGGACTGATAATGGACACCAATGTGACTATAGTAGACACATGCGATTTGTTCGATGCATTCAACGATTATCTTCGTGACATTGGCATTGTGAAGGTTATGTATCGACCCGTACCTTGGATTTACCACTTACATCCGTCAGAAGAAGACCTTTATGCTATATTCTGGAGATGTAAAGCCCGATTGTCTGTGCGCAATATTGGCACTACCATATTTGTCAACCAACACTTGCGTTGGCGAAAAGACCATCTGCGACGGCTTCGAAAAGCACACGAAGCTGGAGTAACCGTCGAACGCAATGCAAGTATTGACGATTTCTGGCGCATCCTTGAAGACAATTTGTACAAACGCTTCAACTCTAAACCTGTTCACTCATTGGCAGAAATAAAAATGTTAAAGGAACGCTTTCCCGATAACATCATACAATACAATGCCTATAAGGACGGACAGATAATAGGAGGACTGACTGTTTATCTCAGTCAGCAAGTTGTACACGGACAGTATAGTGCTACTAATGATGACGGTAAGGAGTATGGTGCAATGGAGGCAATATACGAACAACTCATGTATAAAGACTATCCGAATATACCATATCTCGACTTTGGAAGCAGTACAGAAAACAATTGTAGTGTAATAAATGCTGGACTTATAGCCCATAAGGAAGGCTATGGCGGTCGCGGCGTGTGCTACGACACCTACGAATGGGAGGTAGGAGTTAGGAGTTAGGAATTTGGAATTATTAATATGGCAATGATAAAATATCTTGACCTAAAGGCGGTGACGGCAATGCATGCCGACGAAATAAGTGCTGCCGTGCAATGTGTTGTGGATAGCGGATGGTATCTGCAAGGCAACGAGAACAAGGCGTTCGCCGAGGAGTATGCCAGTTATATCGGCACACGCTATTGTGTAGGTTGCGGCAACGGACTTGACGCTCTTACGCTCATCTTGCGGACTTATAAGGAAATGGGCAGACTGCACGACGGCGACGAAGTGATTGTGCCTGCCAACACCTATATAGCCACAATTCTTGCCATAACCGAGAACAATCTGATGCCGGTGCTTGTCGAACCGCGCATTGATACATTTCAGATTGACGACAGTCTGATTGAACGCGCCATAACAAGTCGCACCCATGCCATAATGATAGTACATCTGTACGGACTATGCGCATACACCGAGCGCATAAACGAAATATGCCATAACCACAACCTGCTGCTCATCGAGGACAACGCCCAGGCTCACGGATGCCGCTACAACGACCGTCTGACAGGCTCATTGGGCAATGCCGCTGCCCACAGCTTCTATCCCGGCAAGAACCTTGGGGCACTTGGCGATGGCGGTGCCGTCACTACCGACGACGAAGAGTTGGCTAATATGATTGGCACATTGGGCAATTACGGATCCGAGCGCAAATACGTTTTCCAATACAAGGGTCGCAACAGCCGACTTGACGAAATTCAAGCAGCCGTATTGAGGGTGAAACTGAAGTATCTCGATGCCGACAATGCGCTGCGCCGTAGCATTGCCATGCAATACATCGAGCATATAGACAATCCCTTGCTTACTCTCCCCTCAACAGATTATTGCCATAGCAGCGTACACCACATATTCCCTGTGCTGTGCAGCGAACGCGAACGCTTGCAGCAACACTTGCTCAATCAAGGCATACAGACAATGATACACTACCCCATCCCACCCCATCGCCAGCAATGCTATGCCGACATGGGCTTGATATCGTTGCCCATTACCGAGCGCATACACCGCGAAGAGCTAAGCCTTCCGCTTAACCCTACGCTGCAACAAGAGGAAATAGAACGGATAATAGAAGCTGCCAACAGCTTCAAGTAGCGTTCTTGATAACTGCTTCTGGATATGTTGCGTGCCTTGAAACAATCATATCATGATATGAAATGACCGTATCATGCCTTGAAACAATCGTATCATGCCATGATACGAAGTTATTTTATGACCGATTGCTTATAAAACATTCCCAGCGTCCTATTTCCACGTCGCCATCCTGATAGAAGCACATGAAGGTGCCGCACGGCGAGAAGATAACGCGGCGACAATAGTCACCCTTATCGTCCATAATGTCGTCCTCATCAAATCCCCATTGTCTTCCTTCTGGTGTGACAGTTATGTCCTGGTTCACCTTAAAGAAGTTCTCCATCCATTGCTTTCCGTAACCGATGATACACACCTTCCTTTTCACGTATGAAAGTACCGTAGATGTACAGTGCGTTGTCAAAATCGTCAGAACCGTTGATGTCGATAGCACGTGTAGCCATGCGTTGGGGCTTTGGTGCGTTGCCGGCATTGGCTTTGGTGATGAGGAAATGACCGTCGGCGAAGAGTTCTATTGATCTGAACTCGGGTGACGTACTGCCGTTATTCCAATTCGTAACGTCCATCTTTACAGCATCGTTTGCATACTTTTCATTGTCAAAATTGCCGAGAGTGAACTTAGCTGATGGTCTGGCACTGTCGGGGATACAACGGCGGACTCCCGTCCGACGTACAGCAGAAAAACAATAACTTAAAATGCCAACTGTGCATCGGACTGGAGTCCGCCGTTCCTATATCAAACTGTATATACTTTTGCCTTATTGCGTTATCACAACCGTAACGCCACGTGCAGCCTGCGCTCCCATGACAAGAGCCTGCTCGATATCGGCAGTCTTCGACGGTCCTGAGATGAACGTTCCGAGTCCTGTAGCCGGCATTTCGATGCGGGCGTAAGCCTCGTGCATATTGTTTACGATGCCGCTCTTTGGCAGTACAATGACGAGATATTCGCAGATGAAGCACACAGCTTTCTGCTTCATCGACTGCGGAATCCATACACAACCGTTCTCAGCCACACCTATCTGACCGCTCACCACACCCACGTCGGTGCCGTTAAGAGCCTGAGCATCTGCCACAGTATCGGGATTTAGCGTTGCAATCTTTACCTCCGGAAGATTGGAAGCCACAACCTTGGCATCGGGATAAGCCTTACGTATGATGTCGTCAATACTGTCGCCCGTTGCTGCCTCCACTACATTGGCACCCACAGCCTGACTCATCTCTATGAACTGGGCTACGGTGTCGTCGTAAGTGATGCCTTGAATATCGTCGGCTGGCATATCGTATTGCTCGCGCGTATTGTTGCGGAGCTTCTGCAAAAGTTCTTCTTTATAATTACCCATTAAAACTCAACATTAATCATTAAACACTCAACATTTAACACTTAACATTCAACACTAAACCTTCCCATTCTTCCAGAGTTCCTGAAACGACTCTTTGGCAAACTCCGGCTTAGTATGTCCCACGCTCCAAGGATTCACTCCACGTACACGTGTGATTTTGTCGGGCACTATATTGGCCAACGGAGCCAGACGCAAGGCGGCTACATACAGATGCGGATGCTCAAACAATGCCTCCATACCCTTCGACATGAACTTCTTCATAGGGTCGGCACGGTGGAGCGAATCGAGTTTCTGACGCCACAGATATATCTGCGAGCCTGGACCAACCTTCGACGGACACACGTTGTCGCACGACAAACATAGTGTGCAAGCCGACACATTGTCGCTATAACGGCGTGCATCGCGCAGCATACCGAGGTTAACACCGATAGGTCCGGGTATAAAGTATGTATATGAATAGCCACCCGAACGGCGATAGACGGGACAGGTGTTCATGCACGATCCGCAACGAATGCACTTCAAAGTCTCCCAATGGTCGCTGTCAGCGAGAATGTCGCTGCGACCGTTGTCTACCAGAATCACGTGCATCTCGGCACCCGGTCGTGCCTGACAGAAGTGTGATGTGTATGCAGTAGTAGGCTGTCCGGTAGCCGAACGGCAAAGCAGACGCTGGAAAACGGCAAGCGATTTATAGTCGGGCACAATCTTCTCTATGCCCATAGCCACCAAATGAAGCTTAGGCATTGACGTAGACATGTCGGCATTGCCCTCATTGGTGCACACCACGATGTCGCCCGACTCAGCCACACCGAAGTTGCAGCCAGTCATACCAGCCCCTGCCTCCATGAATTGGTTGCGCAGATGCATGCGTGCGCAGCGTGTCAGATATGTAGGGTCGTAATTGTCGATTTCCTTGCTGATGCCTTTCTCTTCAAACATGCGGCCCACCTCCTCACGTTTCAGGTGTATTGCCGGCATAACTATATGACTCGGCTTCTGATGAAGCAGTTGCAGAATGCGCTCGCCAAGGTCGGTCTCCACCACGTCTATGCCGTTCTGTTCGAGGAATGGATTCATGCCACACTCCTCAGTAAGCATCGACTTCGACTTAACCATCTTCTTTACGCCGTGCTGCTTGAGTATTTCGAGCACCATGTTGTTGAAGTCGTCGGCTGTGCGTGCCCAGTGTACTATCACGCCACGGCTCTCAAGCTGAGTGGCAAACTGCTCCAAGTAGTCAGCCAGATGCGTTATGGTGTGCCGTTTTATCTGACTGGCGTGCTCACGCAGCTGTTCCCATTCGTCCAAGCCCTTCGCCATCTGGTCGCGCTTCTGTCTTAGCGCCCAGAAAGTGGCGTCGTGCCACGTTGTCTTATCTCTGTTTTCGTTGAAGCGGCGTGCCGCTTTGCTGTGTATTGTACTCATAGTCCTGCTGCCAATATCTGTACTACATGTATGAACTTAATAGGTTTGTTCTCCTTGCGTGCTATGCCCTGCATGTGCATCAGGCACGACGAGTCGGGACCCGTAATATATTCGGCTCCCGTAGCCATGTGTCGTGCTATCTTGTCCTCGCCCATTCGTGTCGAAACGTCGGGTTCTTCCACCGAGAACATACCGCCGAATCCGCAGCATTCGTCCTTGCGTTCGGGCTCACGTATGGTTATGCCGTCCACCATACGCAGCAGGTCGATAATCTTGTTGAACTGCGGCACGTTGCGTTCTGACGGCGACGAGAGTCCCAATTCGCGCACTCCATGGCACGAATTGTGTACACTCACCACATGGGGGAAGCTTGCCTTAAGGCTGGTGGGCTTCACTACGTCGTGGATGAATTCCACCACGTCCATAATCTTCTTCGACGTGATGCACTCATGATTTCCTTTAGCCAATCGTGGATGATACAGCTTTACGAAAGCAGCACACGACGCCGACGGAGCCACGACATAATCGTATTCGGCGAACTTCTCGTCGAAACTGTCGGCTATCTTGCCTGCCATATTCTCAAATCCTGCATTGGCCATAGGCTGTCCACAACAAGTCTGGTCAAGGGGGTAGGCTACGTCAAGTCCAAGACTCTTCAGGAGCTTGTATGTGGCGACACCCACCTCCGGATAGAGTGCGTCGACGTAGCAGGGAATAAACAATCCTATTTTCATAATGTTAAAAAAGTCATCCGCTTATTTAGAAAACTGTCAATTAATGCGATGCAAAAGTAATAAAAATCAAATGAAATCGAAATGTTGAATTTAAGCAATTTTATAGATTTAAATTATTTAACGTTGTGTTTTTATGCGTTTTTTTACTATCATTGCATGCAATATTATCAGCATCACCGCATTATAAGTATAGACAAATGAAAACAAACGTATTACACCAATGCATCACAGACTATATATGTTAATAATGTGTACGCTGCTGCTTACAGCCATGTCGCTGGCTTCGTGCAGTGTCGACGACTCACCCGACAAGCAGTTCAATCTGGGCTACAACGCACAGTCGGGCACTCCATACAGCGGAAAATGGGACGTCAGCGACAAGAGCATCGACAAGATACTTATGAGCGAACTCGGCACAACCTTCATGTTCGGCGCCATACCTACCATGCAGATTGTACAAGCCATATTTGCCGGACACGCTATCGAGGGCGTGTCCACCGGAGTGCAGAGCGTAGCTTACGAGTCGGTGCAGCAATCCGACGGCACAATAGTGTACGCCATAAAGCCTTCGGTGTGGCAGATTGAAGTGCAGACTGACGGCAAGCTCCACAACGTTCAGCTCATGCTGGGACCCACCGATGCCTCTAACGACCAGCAGTCGTGGGGCAAATACACTCCCAAGACACGTGTGCTGACCGTGTTTCTGCACATCACCGCCTACGCCATCGACAATGGCGACACACAACCCCTGCAACTGAAACTCACTTACACCGGCACCCCCATAACCGACTGTTGAAACTCTTGAAACCGGAAGAGCGCCTCGTGCGCGACATACAGAACGGCGACCGCGCTGCCATGCGACGGCTCTACGACCAGTATTCGGGATATATCATGGCTATTGTCATGCGATATGTTCCGGACAGGGACGACGTGGCCGATGTAGTGCAGGACACTTTCGTCAGGATATTCACCTCGATGAACCAATACGAGTATCGGGGCGAGGGCACGCTAAGGCTATGGCTGTCGAGGGTTACTGCCAATGAGGCGCTCGGTTTTCTGCGCCGCAAGGGCAACATAACGTTCACCGACAACATCCCCGACTCTCCTACCGACGACGAACCGGACATAAGCCAGATCTCCGACGAGGCACTTTCCGAAATGATTGCATCACTGCCCGAGGGCTACAGAGTGGTGCTCAACCTATACGTTTTCGGCCAAATGAGCCACAAGGAGATTGCCGACGAACTTGGAATAACGCCCAGCACTTCGGCTTCGCAATATTATCACGCCAAGAAGATATTGGCTAACAAGATTAAGGAATACAACAAAAGAAACGCAATATGAAACAAAACGATTGGACCAGCAAGCTGCGCGAACGTCTCGACGACCATAAGGCTACTGTGCCCGACGGATTGTGGGACAAGATAGCCGAACGTCTCGACGACAACATCGACGCTGCACCTGCACCCCTACCCAACAACCGCAACCGCCACAAGACCATACGCCTCGTTGCTTTGGCTATGTCGGCTGCCGCTTCGGTGGCTGTCGTGGTGATGGTGGCGCTCCGAATGAACGACGACACTATTAATAATGTGGCAAGCAAGTACAACCGCCCGGCTGCATCATTGCACAATCCTGCTCCGTCGTCGGTTTTCAATGCACCGCAAAGGATTATGGCTCGCATCACATCAACTACGCCTGCATCCAAGCCGATAGCACAAACAACTGAGGCAACATTACTGCTGGCAGAAGCTGCACCATTAGCCGAAGACACTACATATCGCTCAGTATGCGAGACTCCGGCCAACGACTTGCAGACAAGAACGGCTCCTGACGAGACCAACGCAACGCCCTACGAGAATAGCTCTACATCAAGAATGCGCAAAGGCGGCAACGCCAACAAGACTTACAACAAACCTTCGGCTACGTCGTATGCCCTGACACGGCAGACAAAGCACGCCCAGCAGTCTAACAGATGGAACATAGGCGTGCATGCAGAAGGCATAACCACCGACAGCCGCAACACCCAGCGCCCCATGCTCATGGCTGCTCGCGAGTCGGACATGCTCGTTTCGGGATATCCCAACAAGGTACATTCGGTGCTGTCGAACGCTCCCTTGCAGCTTGCCGACTATTCGCAGACCAAGCACCACTACCACCCCATGTCGTTCGGACTGTCTGTAGGCTACAGCCTGACGTCTCGCCTCGCACTCACTACGGGCATGGTATACACCTACGCATCGTCCGACTTCACCAGTTCGGCAGCCGGCGACGACATCATAGAGACCCAACGTCTGCACTACATCGGTGTTCCGCTCAACTTGAAGTATAAGGTTTGGGGCAACAGCGCCATCCATACTTACGCCACAGCGGGCTGCCAAGCCGACTTCAACGTATCGGCTAAGATGCAGACAAGCGACATTACCACCGATGCAGACAAGGACCACACGCAATGGTCGGTAGGTGGAGCAGTTGGCGTTCAGTACAACATCATACCTCGCATGGGCATCTACGCCGAGCCTGGCGTGCGCTACTACATCGACAACAAGAGCAGCGTGGAGACAATATTCAAGGAGAAAAAGCTCAACTTCAACCTTCAGTTGGGCGTAAGAGTGGAGCTTTGATGTTGCCATCGGCAACAATTCAAAACTCAAAATTCAAAATTGCCACAGGCAATAATTCCTAATTCCTAACTCCTAATTCCTAATTCTCAAAAGGAGTCCTTTTACACCTCAAAACGAATACATTTGAAGTGCAAAAGGACTCCTTTTTTTTAACATCATTTTCCTTTGCGCATATACCGCATATTCAATGCTCCCATAAGCATGCCGAACAGCACGCTTTCAAGGGCGAGACTGCCGAGAGCCTGACCGCGTCCCCAACCGAAGAGCAGACTTGCCACTATGCATATCACAAAGTAAATGACGGTGAAGCCGACCGACAGCGCCAGCCATTCCATTATCTTGTCTTTTGTTATCTTCATACACTTAACATTCAACACTTAACATTCCACATTCAACATTCATAACTCCCCCAACGTCACCACCTCGCAATCCTTCATCTGCGCACCGTCGATGGTGAGCCTTACGATTGTGCGCTCCTTCTGCCAACCTTGCCTTCCGGCAGCACCGGGATTGATATGTAGCAGACGTAGGGTGCGGTCGTACTTGATGCGGAGTATGTGCGAATGGCCACTGATGAAGAGCTGTGGCGGACGCTCCATCAGTTCGCGACGTATGCTGGGGTCGTATCTACCAGGATAACCACCAATGTGCTTCATCAGCACCTCAACATCCTCACACTTGAAGCGCAACACTTCGGGAAACATACGTCGCAGTTCGGCACCGTCGCCATTGCCATACACGGCACGCAAGGGACGTATGGCAGCCAACTGCTCTGCCATTTCGGTAGAGCAGAAGTCGCCACAATGCCATATTTCGTCGCATGGCTCGAGATACTTGCGATAGCGTTCGTCCCAATACGAATGAGTGTCGCTGATTATACCAATACGTTTCATCTACTTGCTTTTAGTCGATGCCTGCACTCGTCTTACGAAATCGGCTATGAAATTCTTGGTACCCTCAAGTCCTAGGAGCGACGAATTGACACACAAGTCGTACGACGAGCTGTCGCCCCAATGCTTGCCTGTATAATAGTTATAGTAAGACGAGCGTGTGTCCTCACGGCTTTCTATCAGCTTGCGCGCTTCGTCGGGCGAGCAATTGCGACGGTGGCATACGTTCTTGATGCGCTCGTCGATGTCGGCTGTCACGAATACCGTAACCATATTCTTATGCTCGCGCAGCACATAGTCGGCACAACGGCCCACGAATACACACGGTGACTCAGTGGCAGCCTTGCGTATGGCGTCGCTCTGCAGACGGAACAGATTCTCCTGCGATAGTCCGTTGTCGTAGAACGACGAGTCGCTGATAAAGGGCACGTGCATGTGGAATATCTGATCGAGAAACCCCTTACGCTCGTCGTTCTTCTCGAAGAACTCCTCGCTGAATCCGCTCTCCTTAGCCGCAAGGTTGAGCACCTCACGGTCGTAGAACTTGCAGCCGAACTCGTCGGCAAGCATCTTGGCTATAGTACGGCCGCCGCTACCCAGCTGTCGGCCTACGCTTATTATGAGATTGTCGTTATTGTTCATAGATGTATATCGTTTTGTGTTATTATGTTCAGACGGTTGCCGGTGCCGACTTCTTCAGGCGCTTGATGTAAGCAGTCAGCATCGTTACTGCTACAACGGCAGATATGAGATCGCTTATGGGCTGAGCATACCATACGCCGTCAGTCTGATAGAAGTTTGGCAGCACTATAAGCAACGGCAGCAAGAAGAGTAGCTGACGCGACAGCGACAGAAACATGCTCACCTTGGCCTTGCCTATGCTCTGGAAGAATCCCGTGCACACCATCTGCACACCCACTACGGGGAAGACAAGCATTATGACACGTATGGCATGTGCCGAAATGCGTATCAGTGTCTCGTCGGTGGTGAAGAGTCGGGCGCACTCATAAGGTATAGTCTGGGCAATGATGAAGCCCGTGGTGGCTATACACACGGCTACACACATAGTGTACTTCAGTGCCAGCAGCAGACGGTCGTAACGGCGTGCACCGTAGTTGTAGCCTGCTATGGGGAACATGCCCTGATTCATACCCATATTGATCATCACGAAGATGAAGGCTATCTTATTGCAGATGCCGAAGGCTCCTACTGCCAAGTCGCCACCGTAACGCATGAGGGCGTTGTTGATGAAGATGATGACTATGCACGAACAGACGTTCATGGCAAAGGGCGACATGCCTATTGCAAGTATGTTCTTGATGATGTGCGACACGGGGCGGTAGATGCCACGACGAAAGTGGACTATGCACTGGGGATTGCTGAATATGCGCAACTGCCATACCAGCACTGTGGCTTGGGCAATGATAGTAGCAAGCGCTGCTCCGCCTATGCCCATGTGGAGTGGCCAGATGAATATAGGCGACAGTATTGCGTTGAGTATAACGGTCATGATGGATGCCATCATAGCCGAACGGGGCTTGGAAGCGGCTCGGAGTATGGCGTTCATGCCGAAGAACATGTGCGATATGGCGTTGCCTGCAAGCGTTATCAGCATATACTCACGGGCATAAGGCAGCGTGGCTTCGCTGGCTCCGAAGAACAATAGTATGGGCTTGAGAAACAGTAGTGTAACGATGCTGAACGCTATGCCGATGATGATGTTGAGGGTCACGGCATTGCCGAATACTCGCTCGGCTGTGTCATAGTCTTTCTGTCCGAGCTTTACAGATATGCATGTCGATGCGCCTACACCTACGCCGGCTCCGAATGCTGCACCGAGATTCTGCAGGGGGAATGTGATGGCCAATCCGCTGATGGCCAATGGTCCGCAACCCTGTCCTATAAAGATGCTGTCGGTCATATTGTAGAGCGATGCCGCTGTCATGGCGGCTATAGCCGGCAGGGCATACTGCATGAGCAGACTGCCTACGGGCTTGGTGCCGAGCTGGAGGGTTGCTTGCTTGCTGTTATCCATATATTGTGTAAAAGTAAAAAAGTAAAAAGGTAAAAGAGTAAAAAGCTTTTGAAATAGTAAAAGGTAAAAAAGTAAAAAGGTAAAAAAGCGATGACTGTTTTTCTTATAATAATCACCAGCTTATATCTTTTTACTTTTTTACCTTTTTATTTTTTTACTTTTATATTACTCTCCGTACACTTCCTTCAGCTTGGCCTCGAGCTTTTCGCCACGCAGGTCGGCTGCTATGATTGTGCCGTTGGGGTCGACAAGGAAGCTTGCAGGAATTGAATTCACACCATACACCTGTCCGGCTACGGTCTGCCATCCCTTCAGGTCAGATAGGTGAATCCAAGGCATCTGCATGTCTTCGATAGCCTTAGTCCAGCTTTCGAGCTTGTTGTCGAACGAGAGAGCTACGATGTTGAAGCCCTTGCCCTTATACTTCTCGTAGGCAGCCTTCACGTTAGGCATCTCGGCACGGCACGGACCACACCACGAAGCCCAGAAGTCGAGCAATACATAGTTGCCCTTGCCCAGATATTCCGAGAGCTTGTGGGGCTGACCGTTAACGTCGTTCTCCTCAAGGTCGGTAAACTTCTGTCCGATGAACGCTGCCTTCTTGGCAAGCATCTTCACTGTCTGGTTGGCACGTGCCAATGCAGGATGGTTTACGTAGGCATACTTAGCGTCGAACAGATCCTTCAGCTGCGGATATTCAAGCTCATAGACGAGGTTGCCGAGGAATGCTGCGGGTATGAGGTTGTCTTTATTGGCTTTGACAATCTCGATTGTGCGGTTCTTGATGCGCTCCTGTACAGGCGCCATCTTAGCCTCGAGCTGCTTGCCCAGTGCACCCAGCTGCTCGTTGGTGGCACCCGATTGGCGTGCCTTGTTATACTCGTCGAAGAAGGGGCGCAGCTCAGCGTTCATGGCGTCCAGCTCCTTGTCGTAAGCCACGAGCTTGTTGTTCTGCTCCGAGGCGCTCACGGTCTGCTTCACCATATCGGCTGTGATGGGTGTGCCGTCGTTGAAGAAAGGCATGGCATAGGGAGTGTTCTTGGCGTAGATGCGCAGCAGGGCGTCTTTCTGTGCAGTGCCCTTAAGGGCGAACTTGCCTGCCTCTACTACGGCGCTGTCGCACAGTGCCTTGTTGCCACGTGCCATAGGATTTACGATATACACCTTCTTTACGTCGGCGGCACATGTACCCTTGATGTTGTACTCAGCTGTCTGCTGGGCGAATGCAGCCACCGCCACAAAGGCGAGGGCTACGGTTGAGAATAGACTCTTCATAAACTATTTGCGTATTTGTTGATTATTGTCGTTATAGATACATTATGTATAAATATGTGTCATTTTGACATTGCAAATGTACAGATTATAATCAAAACAGCCAAAACAACGCTCCGCTTATTATACTTTTTCAACACTACATAACAAAAATGCGGCACAACTCTCATCGAGCAGCGCCGCATTTTTATGTTTAGTAATGTTCAAAAAATAACTTCCGCAATTTTTCTGTTGCAGTTTATGTTTCGCTCAATTGCCAAAAACCTGACAAAAGAGCCATGTAAAGATGTT
>JAIJMN010000018.1:0-21324 GCA_022735715.1 Prevotella sp. | reverse complement strand
CATATAAGGTATATGGAAGAGGTCATCCAGAATGGAGTCACTCCCAACATCATGTCGCGTAGCGTACCGCCACCGATAGCCACGGCAACGCCACATACAAATCCTCCAAACCAATCGAAACGCTTGGCAGCTGCATGGCGTATTCCCGAAATGGCGAAGGCGAATGTTCCCAAAAACTCTATCACATTGAGCAGTGGGCCGTAAAGTTCTTCATTAGGCATCATATCTTGTTCACTACATTTTGGGGTGTTCCATCAAGAAAAGCCTTAATATTGTTCTCGGCTATACTCATAAGTCGGGTGCGTGCCTCTACCGACGCCCACGCCACATGTGGTGTAATGTAGGCGTTTGGCTCGCTAAACAGTGGATTGTCGCCCGATGGTGGTTCTGAGCACATCACATCTGCACAATAGGCTCCTACCTTGCCAGTATGCAGAGCTTCCGCCATATCATTCTCGTCGACCAGTGGTCCGCGACCGGTGTTCACTATTATAACTCCGTCGCGCATATATTGTATTGTGTCGGCACAGACAAGTCGGTTGGTCTTTTCGTTGAGCGGACAGTGTAGGGTGATGATGTCGCTTACGCCCAGAAGTCCTTCCATCGTAGCCTTCTTAATGCCTTGAGGCAACTGGTCGGGACTCTTGCTCGTATAAGCATATACGTTCATACCGAAGCAGAGAGCTATAGCAGCCACCTTCATGCCGATATGTCCCAATCCTACTATACCAATATTCTTGCCTGCCAACTCTACGAGCGGACGGTCCCAATAGCAGAAATCGGGACAACGGCTCCACTCTCCGTCGCGCGAAGCACGTGAGTAATGGTCTACCTGATTGGTTACGTTGAGAATGTGGGCAAATGTATGTTGCGCCACGCTATCGGTACTGTAGGCTGGAATGTTTGTAACTACGATGCCGTGGCGTGAAGCCGCCTCAAGGTCTACTACATTATATCCTGTAGCCAGCACACCTATATATTTGGTATCGGTGAGACGTGCAATGGTGTCGGCATTGAACACTGTCTTGTTGGTGAGAGCTATTTCGGCATCGCCAACATGACTCAAAACTTCATCGGGCGCAGTGCGCTCGTATACGGTAAGGTCACCAAACTGCTCTATGCCGCTCCACGACATATCGCCAGGATTAACACCTTTGCCGTCTAAAACTACTATTTTCATTTTTCAATCTTTATCTTTAAATCTATCACCCCAAAGGCGCAACATCTGCTGATATGATTTTTCCTCTACTGACGAGTGTTGGGCATGCCATAGGCGTGTGTCAACCAATGCGTCGGGGAGGTATTGCTGGGGTGTGAAATTACCCGGATAGTCGTGCGAGTATTTATATCCGTCATGATAGCCCAGGCTTTGCATGAGTTGCGTAGGAGCATTGCGCAAATGCAACGGCACAGGCAGATTTCCTGTCTGCTTCACCAGCGACAGAGCATCGTTGATGGCCTTGTATGCCGAATTGCTCTTAGGACTTGTAGCGAGATATACCACAGCCTCTGCCAATGGTATACGTCCTTCGGGCCAGCCTATCTTCATTACTGCATCGAAGGCTGCATTGGCAAGCAGCAGGGCGTTGGGATTGGCAAGTCCTACATCTTCGGCTGCTGATATAACCACACGACGGGCTATGAACTGCGGGTCTTCGCCTGCCTCTATCATTCGTGCCATCCAATAAAGAGCTGCATCGGGGTCGCTGCCACGAATACTCTTGATGAATGCCGAGATAATGTCGTAGTGCATATCACCACCTTTGTCATATGCCAACGGATTCTGTTGTAGGCGGCTTGCCACTATGTCGTCGGTAATGACAACATGGTCGTTGCTGTCTGCCTCAACCACGAGTTCGAGGATGTTAAGCAACTTGCGCGCATCGCCACCGCTATAGCGCAGCATAGCGTCGGTCTGCTTCAATTCTATATGGCGCTTCGATAGTTCTGTATCAGTAGTAATGGCACGCTGAAGCAATTCGAGCAGGTCGTCCTTGTCGAGCGACTTTAGCACATATAGCTGACAGCGCGACAGCAGAGGACGTATCACCTCAAACGATGGATTCTCTGTCGTAGCACCTATAAGCGTCACCACACCACGCTCCACTGCTCCAAGCAGCGAATCCTGCTGTGACTTCGAGAAACGATGAATCTCGTCGATAAACAATATTGGCGATGCCGAACTGAAGAAACGTCCACTCTTGGCACGCTCTATCACTTCGCGCACATCCTTCACACCCGAGGTTACGGCACTAAGTGTATAGAATGGAGTCTCAAGTTTATTGGCTATAATCTGCGCCAACGTGGTCTTGCCCACTCCAGGAGGTCCCCACAATATAAACGACGATATGCGCCCTGCGTCAATCATCTTGCGCAGGACGGCCCCCTCGCCCACTAAATGCTTCTGCCCGACATAATCGTCGAGAGTGCGAGGTCTCATTCTTTCAGCTAAAGGTTCACTCATAAATCCTGACAAAATTATTAAATATAAATGATATACGCAACACTTGTATTCAAAAAACTTACTCATGATTTTTTATAGCTCCGACCTATTATATTTTTCTTCAAAAACTTGTGAATTAGGAGTAAAGTATATACTTTTGCAACACGTTTTTCCATCGGCCTTTGGGCAGATGAGCAAGACAGGCTAAACAAAACATAAAACGAAAACAAATTAATAATATATGAAACAACAGAAAGCTTTGACACTCAAGACTCTAACAAAGAGTAATGTATGGGAATTGCAGGAGAATGACATCTTACGTATGTGGGAATCGGCCAGAAAGGAATCTGATTTCAAGGACAACAAGAGACATTACTTTGATGTTATCAAAAGCGCTTTCGAAATAGAAGAAATAAAGATTGACCGCCCTGAAGTGATCAAGAAATACGAAGCTCGCGACTTCAAGATTGGTTCGCTTGGTGCTGACGAAGGCGACAATAGCAAGTGGGCCATCAAGAAGCGTCAGATTATGCGCGTCACCGACCTCACCTACGAAAATATCCGTCACATCTCGGCTGCTAAGCTCATTGAAGTGCTCGACCGCAACTTTGGTGGTGGATGGGACTCTCTCTCGCAGAGCATCCAAGACATTATCGAGAGTGGATTCGACATCAGCACAACAACGTTGCCTAAGGATCGTCTGCACAAGCCAGGCGGAATGTATGAAAAGAAGGTAAACGACGGCTTTGAGGTGCTCGAGATTGCCAAGGGTTCTTGGATAGAGGCCATCTTCGCCAAGGAGAAGCCTGAAATGGAGAAGCCGGTTACCAACCTTGACAATGAGACAAGCAAGAAAGTCAAGGATTACGAGAACGAAGACGATGAGAACGAAGACGTTGATTTGCCGGAGGACAAGTACGATGAGGATGAGGATGAGGACGATGATACATTCGATGAGGACAAACTCACAGAAGAGAGCTATCGCACCACATTCGAGACTGACCCCGAAGACCTCAACCTTGAAGCAGAGGACGTTAGCGACGAAGATGACAACTATTAATTTTGAATTTTTAGTTTGGAATGTTGAGTTGGTCGGCTATCGCCGATGTTGAATTTTCAAACTTTGAATTCATTTAGATTATAACAATATTAAAAAGCGCTTGAACACAACATTTAGTGTTCAAGCGCTTTTTTAGTTTGGAATTTGGAGTTTTGAGTTTGGAATTAGTCGGCTTTTGCCGATTTTGAATTAACAAATTTAGAATTCAAGATTGAATAATTCCTAATGCGCAAAGCGCAGCAATTCAAAATTCAACACTCAAAATTCAACATTCTACTTGTATTTCTTTATATACTCATCAGCACGCTGGTCGCCCAGGGTCTTGGCTCGTTGCAGACACTCCATTGCCTCGGGTTTCTTCTTCAGTCCAACGAGGGCTACACCTTTTATAATAAGAGCATCGGTGTTGTCGACATCAAGCTGCAAGCAGAGGTCGGCAGTCTTCACCGCATTGTCGAGCATGTTTACACGAAGCTGTAGCGAAGCCATCTCAGCCAGATAGATGGGGCGCATCTGCGGCTCACACACATAAGCGGCGTGTGCGATGTCGTTGAGAGCCACCTGATACTGACGTATGTTTACCTCACACTTGTAGCGTGTGAAGTAGAAATCGGCATTGGCGCGACCATACATTATGGTGTCGTAGTCGTTGTAGTCGGCAAGTGCACGGCGATAGTCTTTCATGGCATCGTACATCTGTCCGCGTGCAAGCACATACGGAGCAGCCACCGATGTATAGGGCTTGGCACATCGTGCCACAGCGCTGTCGAGCAAAACTATCAGTTCCTCGTTCTTGGCACCAAGCTGAGCCTTACACTGTGCAGCCTCGTAGAATACCTCACTATTGGCAAACGAAGTCTTCGACAACTCATTGAAGATGTCGTAAGCCTTGGCATACTCACGCTTCGAGAAGAGTATCTGGGCTGCGCTGTAACGATAAGCCAGCTGCGGATCAATCTTGTAAGCCTCTTCCACCTCGCCGAGAGCCTTGTCAAGAGTCCACTCCTTATACAGCGAGTCGTTGCTATAGACAAGCTTCTGATACATCACGCGCGAATATTCTGCATGAGCCTCAGCCTTGTTTGTAGCATGCTTCAGTGCCTGCTTCATGTCGGCATCGGCACCGGCGAAGTCGCCATTGCCGCTCTTGCGTAAAGCACTTGTTGTATAGCCGTCAACCTGCTGTGGGAACTTAGCTATATAATCGGCAATATAGCCCACATACTTTGCTGAGTCCTGACGCTCCGAAGTGAGCATAATCATCAGCAGTGCCTGCTTGCTATCATCGGGCAATTGCATGCGTATAGCTGTCTTGTTGTAGTCGGGACGAGTCACGTCCAAAGAATTGAATGCCAATGTCGTTGCAAAACGAGGGTCTACAGCATGAGTCTCAATATTGGTCTCCGACTGCTGCAACAATCCTATCACCTGACCATTGGCATTGACAAACGGACTGCCAGCCACACCACTCTTGTCGTTATAGGCAAAAATGTAGTAAGCATACTTGTCCATAAACTTCTCGCTGCGTTCTACCGAATACTCGTCTGCCTTCACCTTCTTGTCGGCAAAGTTGACGAGCCAAACCTTTGAGTTGTCAGGCACCGTTGCTGTAGCCATAGCAGCCGGCTGTGTCTTTGAAGCATCTACACGAAAACGGCACATATCATACAACTCGTTTACACCAACCAATGTGCGTACATTGTATGTCTTGCCATTGAAGTCGACCACCTCGGCACGTGCTGCCGTCGACAGAGCCGACCACGGTGCAACAGCCTCGCCGTCGGCAGATGTAAACACACCGTAAGTCTCGGCACTGCGGTTACCGTTCGCATCGTAACATACCAAACGGAATGTTGACTTTACAGCATTCTTGACAGCTGACGGCTGGGCAAACGATGCCACTACCACAGTTAAGGCTGCAAAGACAGTAACAAAAAATCGATTCATAATAAATATTCTATATACTTTTATTTCTTTTCTTTCATTAATAGCGACTTGGCGTTGTCGATAGCCGCCTGTGTCACGTCGCTGCCACTAAGCATCTGGGCTATCTCCGTTATGCGCTGGTCGGGCGTGAGTTGTGTCATCGTGCTCACCGTGCCACTCTCCGCCTCATGCTTAGCCACCTTATAGTGGGTAGAGCCGTAAGCGGCTATCTGCGGCAAGTGGGTGATGCAGATTACCTGTCGGTTTACGTCGCCCATGCCACGCATTATATGTGCCATCTGCTCAGCTACGCGTCCGCTCACACCAGTGTCTATCTCGTCGAATATGATTGTAGGCAATCCTATCGCCTTGCTTATCATTGCCTTGAGCGACAGCATCACACGTGCAATCTCACCACCCGAAGCCACCTGCGATACGGGCAGCATATCGGTACTCTTGTTGGCACTGAATAGGAACATCACCTTGTCGACACCCTTCTGGGCAAGTTCGCCTGTAGTAATCTGCACTTTAAACCTGACATTAGGTATGCCAAGCGGAGCCAACAGCTTGGCAAGTTCGCCCTCCACCTCTACGGCAGCCTTGCTGCGCACCTCGCTCAGCACAGCAGCCTTCTGCGTGCACTCAGCCTTCAGCGTCTCAACCCGTAACTTGCACTCCTCCAACCGCTCGTCGCTATTGTCGATATTGCCGAGCTGGGTGTCAAGTTCATCCTTCTTTGCTATAAGCTCCCCGACGGTAGCCACATGATATTTCTGCTGCAACGTATATATGGTATCGAGGCGTTGTGTAGTTTCATTAAACTTCACGGGGTCGAACTCCACGTCGTCTATATGCGACGCTATCTCCTGCGAAATATCCTTCAGCTCGACATAGCAGTTGTCCAGTCGGTCTGCCATTTCCTGCGCTTCGTGATAGATGTCGGCTATGCTTCGCAACTGCGATGCACGCTGGCGCACCTCGTTCACAATGCTCATTTCCTCGCCCGCCAGACATTGGTCAGCCTCATGCAGCACACGCTTTATATCCTCTGCATGACTCATCATCTCTGCTGTCTGTTCGAGTGTCTCCTGTTCGCCGTCTACAAGATTGGCATCGGCGAGTTCCTTCTGCTGAAAACGCAGGAAGTCCTCGTTCTCACGGTTGCGCTCAATATCCTCCTTCACGCGAGCCAGTTCGTCCTGCGCCTTACGATACTTGCCGTACGACACCTGGTAGTCGGCCAATTGCTTCTTGTCGTGGGCAATAATGTCCACCACATTCAGTTGGAAGTCCTCGCGGTTGAGCAGTAGGTTCTGGTGCTGGCTGTGTATGTCGATGAGCTGTTCACCCAATTCGCGTATCAGCGCCAGCGTCACCGGCGTGTCGTTGATGAAAGCCCGGCTCTTGCCATTGACGTTCACCTCACGTCTGAGCATACATTCCTCAGGCTCATAGTCGAGATCGTTGCGCTCAAAGAAGTCTTTCAGCACGTCCGAGTGATACACACTCAAGTCGAACGTAGCCTCAACGATACACTTGTCGCGCCCCCGCTTCACCATCTTGGCGTCTGCCCTATTGCCCAGCAACAGTCCGATAGCCCCGATGATGATACTCTTGCCGGCTCCCGTCTCGCCCGTTATAACGGAGAATCCGGGATAGAAGAGCATCTCCAGATGATCTATAAGCGTAAAGTTTCTTATGTCAAGTTTTTTCAGCATAGTCTATTCCTTTATCTTTTCCCAAGCCGTGTTCTGGCTGGCATTGATACCAAACAATATGTCGTAAACACTCTGTTTCTCCTTCTGCGTGCCCTTACCCCTATAAATGTTGGCAAGTTCGTCGCGCTTGTAGTCGGTCCATATCTGCGGTAGCAGACTCAATGGGCGGTCGGCATGTGCCTTCTTAAGGTCTTCCTCCAGCGCCGTCGTTATGGCTGCACGTCCACGGTCGGCGTTTGTTGCCATCACGTCGAGTCCGTTGCGATAGTAGTCGTACTGCAACTGACGGAAAGGCTTCATTGCTCCGTCGAGATAGTCGTTGATTATGGCGAATCGATTACGGCTGCTGTCAAAAGCCTTCCATCCGGGATAATTGAGGTTCTGGGCATTGTTGGTCAGATTCATGCATTGCTGCAGCACATCCTCGCCTCCCATAGGAGCAAACGAGTCGAGGTCGAGTCCGATAATCAGATAGGCGTAATAGGCCATGAGCGCCGTTAGCTGGTTGTCCACCTGCTCCTCATTAAACTGTATCTGGTCGAACTGTGCATACTCGAAGTTGAAGTCGTTGTCGGTATTGCTGTACAACGTCGTGGTGTACGAAGCGTTGTACACTGGTCGATTGGCCTGCACCACAGCCTTGCATGTGAACACATTCGATGCTTTGTCGTATTTTGTCACCGTTATGTTGAAGCTGCATTGTATGCGCTCGTTCTTGTAGAACTGCATACTGGTCCACTGGCGCTCGTTGACAAACCGCGTCAGATTCTGTTCGAGGTCGTCGAACACGCTTGCGTCAGTACCCTGCACCTGCGAGTGGTTGATGCTGATGCGTGCATCGAGTTCCTGAGCATGCACGTCGGCACACCCTACCCCACACATCACGGCGGCAACAAACGATGTTAGCAATCGAATTGACATAATATTATAATATGTGTGTTATGACTATTTGCGGCTTACTGTGGCCTCAATCTCGTCCACGATGTATTGAGCCGTCTCAGCCTTCGAGCACTTGGGATACTGCTTCTTGTCCGTACGACTGATTATCTCTATCTGATTGTCGTCGGTGCGGAAACACGTACCTTCGTTGCGCAGACTATTGAGCACGATAAAGTCGGCATTCTTCTTTTCGAGCTTGCGCTGTGCGTTTGCCTCCTCGTCATTGGTCTCAAGCGCAAAAGCCACTATGGTCTGACGCTCGGTCTTTGCATGTCCCAAAGCCGCAGCAATGTCGTGCGTAGGACACAGACGCATCACGAGGTCGTCCTTCTCACGCTTTATCTTGCGGTCGGCAACGTCGGCAGGCTTGAAATCCGCTACGGCAGCAGCCAGCACAGCCACATCGGCATTGGCAAACTCGCGTGTGGCAGCCTGATGCATCTCCTCACTGCTCTCCACGTCTACACGATGTATGCCGTCGTCGCATTTCAGACTAACCGGACCGCACACTATCGTCACATCGGCACCACGTCGGCGACACTCCTCGGCAATGGCAAAACCCATCTTGCCACTCGAATAGTTGCCGATGAATCGTACTGGGTCAATACGCTCGTATGTAGGTCCGGCGGTTATCATCACCTTCTTGCCCACCAATGGCGAGTTGCTGTCCTTACGGTCGAAGAATTCGGAAATGCGGCGTGCTATCACAGCCGGCTCCTCCATACGTCCCTTACCTTCCAGTCCGCTTGCCAGAAAACCGTCGGCAGGCTCAATGATATGGTTGCCATACGACAGCAGGGTCTGCATATTGGCCTGAGTAGACGGGTGTCGATACATGTCGAGGTCCATGGCAGGAGCTATGAACACCGGAGCCTTCATCGACAGATATGTAGTGATGAGCATATTGTCAGCTATGCCGTGCGCCATCTTGCCCATAGTGCTGGCAGTACACGGAGCTATCACCATTGCGTCAGCCCACAGTCCGAGGTCGACATGCGAGTTCCATGTGCCGTCGCGCTGCGAGAAGAACTCGCTCACCACGGGCTTGTGTGTCAGAGCCGACAGAGTTATCGGAGTGATAAACTCCTTGCCGGCAGGCGTTATCACCACCTGCACCTCAGCTCCCTGCTTTATGAATTCGCGTATCAGCAGACACGACTTATAGGCGGCTATAGAGCCCGTTATGCCCAATACTATTTTCTTGCCCTTTAGCATAGTTTTGATTTTTGAGTTTTGAATTTTGAGTTTTGAATTGGTCGGCTTTGCCGATTTTGAGTTGTTCATTTTTGAATTGAAAATTCATAACTCAAAAATTCATAATCGCAGGCTAAGCCGCGACTAATTCAAAATTCAAAACTCAAGATCCTAATTCATTTATTAAATCCCTTCAGGCGGATGCGTGTCAGAACCTGCTTTGTGTTAAACGTGAAGTCGCCTGTCATCATCCAGCTGTAGTAGCCAGGATCGGCACGCAGTACGTCAGCCACCGAGCGGCCCCTGTACTTGCCGAAGTTGAAAGCCTCAAACTTGCGCTCCTTGCCGTCCTTGTCGAGCAATGGCTTGCCATCGGCACCAAGCATGGGTTTCCACACTATGCGACCAGCAAAGTCTACATTGTCGTTCTGCTTTGAGAAATCAGCCAGAAAATCCATGTCGTTCTCCAGCACACGGTCGGGTTCGTCCTGTACGCCCGGTGCATACATGTCGAGCTCAGCCATGAGCACACGATAAGTAGCCTCAGTATCCTCGTCGGCACGATGGGCGGTAAAGTCGTCCTCCATCTTGCGTCCGCAGAAGAACTTGTATGCGGCAGCCAGATTGCGACGTTCCATCTTGTGGAATATAGTCTGTGCGTCAATGAGTCGACACTTCGAGAAGTCGAAGTCAATGCCGGCACGCAGAAATTCCTCGGCGAGCATCGGTATGTCGAAATGGTTGGAGTTGTATCCTGCAAAGTCGCAGTCCTTCATCTTCTCGTTCAGCTTCGGGGCAATCTCCTTGAATGTAGGAGCGTCCTTCACGTCGTCATTGCTGATTCCGGTCAGTTCTGTCACCTCCTGCGGAATCGCCTTGCCCGGATTTACGAGCATGTTCTCGCGTCGTTCCTCGCCGTCGGGCATAACCTTAATATATGAAATCTGTATTATGCGGTCGCGCACGAGGTCAAGTCCTGTTGTCTCAAGGTCGAAGACAACAAGAGGTCGTGTAAGATTTAGTTTCATTATATAATATAAACGGCAGAGCCGCTTTATAAATTTTGAATTAGGAGTTTTGAATTAGGAGTTAGTGCGCCGTGGCGCAATTTTGAGTTTTGAATGTTGAATTAGTCGGCTTTGCCGATTTCGAGTTGTTCAATGTTGATTTAATTGACAACTCTCAATTCGGAATTCTAAAATTCCTAATGCGCGAAGCGCACTAATTCAACATTCAACATTCCTAACTCCTAATTCGATTTAGTCATTCAGCAACATTGGCATCATGAGCATCAGGATTTCCTGATTCTCAGGCTGCTCTACCGGCACAAACACTCCGGCGCGGCTTGGGTCAGCCAGCTGTACAGTCACCTCATCGCTGCTCAGATTGTTGAGAATCTCGCATACCGAGTCACCCTTGAAGCCGATGTCCATTGTAGTTCCGGCATATTCGCATGCAATGCTCTCCTTGGCGCTTGTAGCGAAGTCGATGTCTGAAGCCTGCACACGCAACAGTCCCTTCTCAAGGTGGAAGCGCACCAGACGGCTGCTCTCGCTTGAGAACGGCAACACGCGCTTCAAAGCACCGAGCATTGTCTTGCGGTCGGCAGTCAGACAATTGGTGTTGTTGGTAGGAATCACCGAGTTGTAGTTGGGATAGCGGCCCTCAATCAGACGGCAACGGAACTCGCCTCCGTCATACTTGAACTCGCAGCTGTTGGCAGCAAAGCGCACTACTACGTCGCCTTCACCCTTTGCCAATACACTCTTCAGCAACTGCGCCGGCTTCTGCGGTAGAATGAACGATGTAGGCTCTTCCTCAGCCACGACATCGAGAATGCGGTTGCGCACCAGCTTGTGTCCGTCGGTAGCCACAACGGTCAGTCCGTCGGCCTTGAGGTCGAACAGAATACCGCCCATCACCGGACGAATCTCGTCCTGAGCAGTAGCAAAGAGCGAGCGTGAGATGTTCTCTGCCAAGAGCTGCTGACCGAGTGTGAGCACAGTAGCATCGTCGCTCATATCCGGCATTACTGGATAGTCGTCGGCAGCCAGCGCAGCCAGGCTGAACGAACCGTTCTGATAATCGACAACCACCGACAGACTCTGGTCGTCGATAGTCATCTTAAGCGGCTGCTCAGGCAACTCCTTCACAGCGTTGAGTATTGTATGATTAGGCAGAGCGAAGCGTCCCTCGCCTGTGCACTCATCAAGTTCAATTGTGGCCTGCATCACATTCTCCGTATCACTTGCAGTGACAGTGAGGGTGTTGTTGGCAACCTCGAAAAGGAAACAGTCCAATATACTTATGGCGTTCTTGCCACCGATAACCCTAACGAGGGTCTGAAGTCGCGCATTTAGCGTTCCGCTTGATAATGTGAATTGCATTGTTCTTACGTTTTTATATTATTGTTTTGGCTACAAAGGTAATGAAAATTGCTTAAAAAGCAACACCAAAAACAAAAACTACAACAAAAGTTTTTCTATCTTGAACAATTTTATTAATTTCGCACTCCGATAAAATATATACTACGCAATAATAACACATTAAATACATTCAAACACAAATGGAGATTCAAGGAAAAGTTATCGCCGTATTGGAGGCAAGAAGCGGTGTTTCGGCACGCGGTGAGTGGAAGTCGCAGGACTACGTCATCGAGACTCACGATGCCTATCCGCGCAAGATGGTGTTCGGCGTATTCGGCGCCGACCGCATCAGCCGTTTCAACATACAGTTGGGTCAGGAAGTGAACGTATCGTTCGACATCGACGCTCACGAGTACAACGGACGCTGGTTTAACAACATCCGTGCTTTCGACGTGCGTCAGGTTGATCCCGCAGCAGTAGGCATGCAGCCAGGCGTAGTACCAGGCGCAGCTTTCGGTCCGGCTCCTGCACAGCCTGCAGCACCCGTTCAACCCGCAGCCCAGCCTGCAGCACCCGCAGCCGAGCAGAGCTCAGAAGACGATCTGCCCTTCTAAGCCGCCGACCGCGTAGCAACGACATTTCGACAAACCAACCAAATAAATATAGCCCTTTTGCCTTCAGCATGCTGAAAGACAAGAGGGCTTTTCGTGTTTAAGAAGCAAGCCATAACGCAGAAATCGTTCATTGCAAATGAACGATTTTACAGACAATCATTCATTCGAAATGAACGATTCTGCTTAAAATGGCATTTGTATGCACTCGCTGTCGTTAACATTCACCACATTACAATCTTGCAGAGCCTGCAAGTCGTCGATATGCTTGACAAGCCGGTCGTAGCTTGTCAGGTTTTCTATTTCCTTTCGCCGTGCCATTCTGAGTCGGCAGAACTTCTCTTCCTGCTCCAGTCCTGCAAACCGTCTGCCACACAAGTTGGCAGCAATGCCTGTTGTAGAGCTTCCGCTGAAAGGGTCGAGTATCCAATCGCCTTGATTGGTTGACGCAAGAATCATACGAACGAGCAGACGCAAGGGCTTTTGCGTAGGATGTTTGCCACACGTCTTTTCCCAAGTGCCTATAGCCGGCATACGCCACACGTCAGTCATTTGTTTGCCGTCGTTCAGCTGTTTCATCAGACCATAGTTGAACTTATGGGCAACCTTCTGTTTCTTTCGTGCCCAAATCACAAATTCCGTAGAATATGTGAAGAAGCGACACGATATATTGGCAGGAGGATTCGTCTTCTGCCATGTTATCACATTCAGAATCTTATAGCCAAGAGCAGTCAGACAGTTAGCTACAGAAAAGATGTTATGGTATGTTCCGCTAATCCAAATCGTACCATTGTCTTTCAACTTGTCACGACACAGTCGCAGCCACTCCATATTGAAATCCATCATATCCTCTTGCGACTTGCCCTTGTCCCAATCGCCCTTGTCTACACATACTACTTTTCCGCTCTGCAACGATATTCCTCCGTTGGAGAGAAAATAAGGAGGGTCGGCAAATATCATGTCGAACTTGAAGTCAAACTCTTTGAGGAGTTTGAAGCAATCGCCATGAGCAAGAACAAAGTCATTTGTCTTCGATTGATAATATGTTTTCGGTTTCTGATATTCCATATTCGGGCACAAAAGTATATCAAAAAACTTAAGCAAACCCGAAAAGATCAATCTTTGACTTTTGTTATCAAAAATGATCATTATCAATCAGTTACAAACATTTACGCATCAAAGATATAGCGTCATTCAAAAAAGAGCCAACATTAGTTCAATAGCACTAATTAATTGGACAGAGTTAACGAATAAATGCGTATGCTTAATATTTCAACTTATTGCTATCCTAACGTTATTTTGACTATTTTGCTAAAAGACGCACTATCCGCTATGGGCGCGTCTTCTAGCTTATTTAATGAGTTCTCTCCAAGAGAAGGTTACCCATCTCGGAACCTTTTATATGATCAATATTATCCTTGAACCTTTTTAACATTGATTTTTGAGATTTTTCAGACAATCTTTTCGAAACCCTTTCTGCTTCTTTTGCTGAAATTTCGATTTGTTGACAAATGTGATTTCTAATGAGACCATATCCTATACTAAACTTTTTAAAGTCAAATTTTCCTCCGCAAGGATTAATCTTCAGACCATAATTTATTGATTGATCTTCTCTTACAAGTTGTCCCCATATAATAAAATGGGGTATTTTACAAAAGATAGCACTATCCTTTGATTTCCGGGCATACATAACATTATCATCGAATTCTCGCATAAGATACGAATCAATATCGTAACATCCGTAAGGTAATGACAATAACTTAGGACTCACAGGCATAATGTATATATTAGAGAAAATTCGTGGTAATTTAGTTTCTTGATTTAGATACGAACGCCAGTCTTCTAATGCTTCTAAGCATATAGTCTTCAAATCATCCCTTTTTATACTGTTTTGATGAATGTATAACACTCTCCATAATAACGAAATTGCAAAGTAATACAAATCCTCTGTATAGTTGAGTTTTTGATTATACAACTTTTGATTTACATATGGAGTAAACAGATTTTTTTCAAACCACATTTCACGTTTTGAAAACATCTGTTCGGCTTTACTTCCTAAAAGATTTAATATAAGACCATTTTGCAATTCTTTTGTGGGTTGATCTACGGAACGGAAAACAGTACCACCAGTTCGTTTTAGGTGTTTCCAAAGAAATTTTGGGTAAATGTGGGATTTTCTAATATCATCTTCACATTTTGTAATTGGACATATACCTTTCATATATTTATTCTCATTACATCAAATGATTTCACCCATCACTTTTCCTAACACGGTATCTCGATACGTGTTAAAGATATTGGGCTTAATCACTACATAATTAGGCAAACTTTCAAGATATTCCAACTCAAACACAAGACGTGGTTCTTTATCTTCCGTTTCAGGATGTATCTCTGCTTTGTTACCAATACGAGCGATACGGATAAGATACAAATCCTTCACCCCTTTACCCTTTATATAGGGCATGAAATAGAAGAGCTTATTAAGGGCTATAGTTGACGGGAATGACTTTGTTTTGCCTGTATAGTAAATCTTTGTCTGGCCTCCATCAAGGAAATAATCCTTATTGTCTTCTTTCACAAAACCAATTAGAAGATTCTTGGTCATATCCAAGGTATAATTCTTCTTTGGCTTGTTTATTTTCAACTGAGGTTCTAACTCAGAAAACAAGTCAAGATTTAACTTAGGTTGTGCATCGCGTTGAATGTCTATTGGGTGAGTAGATATAGGCTCCTTATCATAAATAAAACGATAGAGACTCTTACCTATCTGCTGTACTATACCACACACCAAAGCATTTCCCATCAAAAAAGCTCTACGACCATCTGTTACATCAGGATGACATGTGTGATTATCGGGGAACATATTCAGACGTTCCAACTCAATTGGTATCAAACGGCGATAACGTCCAGAAGGAGTAAGAATCACGTGCTTAAAGCGTGATGCAGCCGCCCCCCCTTCACCTGTAATAATAGTTCTAGATGGCTTATCCAAGGAATCTGGAAACGCCATTCCGCCTTCTGAAAAAGTATATTTGAAACCCTCTTTAGATGTTCGTTCTATTTTCTTTGCTCCCTTCTCATACTCCCATTTTGCTACGTCTTCTTCGGAAATAAAAAATTCTTCAGGTACTAAGGATTCATCAACCACATTACCTCCAAGAGTCATAGACGGACCATCATATACGGCTTCTGCATTTACTGAATAGACACAACGATTACGCATAATTCCGGCAGAACCAAATGGACTATTCTTACCATCTTTATTGAAGTTGTCAGAAACCTCTTTAATCGTACCTTCTATTTCAAATTCTGAAAAAGTGTTATCCTTTGGTTTAAAAGGAAAAGCCTTTGCTAATACGCCTTCATAAAGTGTCCAATCTTTCAAATCTTGCACTTTATGTGAAACATAAGAACCTTCACGATATCCAACAATATATGTACGCCTACGACGCTGTGGCATTCCATATTCAGCAGCATTAATAACACGCCATTCTACAACATATCCAAGGTCAGCAAGAGACGCAAGTATAATAGCAAAATCACGACCACGTTGTTTAGCAGGAGAACCAAGAAGGCGGTCTACATTCTCAAAGAAAATGTAATTTGGGCGGTTTTCACCTTTCTCATTAAGAATACGATAAATTTGCCACCAAAGCACACCTTTCTTACCCTCAATACCACCAGAACGGCTGAGGGTCGAAGCAACGGAATAATCTTGACATGGGAAACCACCAACCAAAAGATCATGGTTGGGGATTTCATCAGTAGGAACAGTATTTATATCTTTGTTACAATGTCCTTTTGAACCAAATCGTGCTCTATATACAAGTGATGCATCTTGGTGCACCGTCGAAGGTTCCCATTGGTTGTTCCAAATAGTATCATAGGCATCGGAAGCTCCTTCCAATCCAATACGGAAGCCTCCAACACCTGCAAATAATTCAACAACCTTTATCTTATTATCATTTCTTTTTGGCATACTTTAAATATATGGAATTTCTTGTAATTTTTTTGCTATGTATGAACCTTTAAGCCAGAAAAACTGTGGCAACATTCTTATGCCATTCACACATTCTGTTCTAGTTTTCTCTGTAGACACGTCTGCTCCACCACGGAAGAACACCTTATATTCAGAACTCTTAGGGAAGTTTGGGGCACCACAATACGAACCACTACTATTCATTCGTTTGTTACCATGGTTATCATATAAGTATTCCCATTCCAGTTCATTGTTATGGATTAAATATCTTGAGTCCTCCCAGGTTCGACGAACTTCATGTTCTATGAAATCTTCGTCAAAAGCAAAGCGCTTAAAGCCCTCAAACGTTGTTTTACTTTGGTCTTTGCTATCATATTCACAGAAGATAGGGCAAAGGAAACTATGTTCACAGAAGTAATCATATACGTCTGATTCTTCAAAGTCAGCATCTCTGTCAGCCCATTCTTCAAAGTCAATATGCTTTAGCTTCATATCTTCCGTTCTTCCACCTTTAGGAGTAATGGTTATTGTTTTTGCGATGATGCCTACTTTTGTAAAATCAGAAATCTGATTAAGCCTTTTGCAATCAGTACCAAACATACGAATTACACATTTCGCTGCAATATCCTTAGCAGAAGCATCAATTCCAAATATTACTTTCAACTCTGCTAGTGTTTTCCCCTTATATTGAGTTGTTAGAGAATGACATCTTGCATCTAATTGAGCAAAACTGGAGAATGAATCTTTCAATACAATCTCGTTATTTGTTCTGCTTTTATTAAAATGTCCTCTAACAATGTAATCAACAAATGTCTGCTTCAATCTGTATCGAGGCTTTTGATATGAACCAGACGCTTTGCGTTTGAAACCAGGTACCAACTCTATCAATAGCAGATTTGGACGCAGAAGATGAGTGAAACCTATCAATTGTTCGTTGCGTATAGCTGCATCTGGATATTCATCATATATTTTCTGCAAATGGTCTCGTACTATCTCCCAATCATTTTGTAACTTTGCTTTTTCTTCATCCGAGAATGAATTGTAGCAATAATCAACAATGGGGAATTGAGCATAGCCTGATGCTGGAACAACCTCGTAAGACTTATACTCGTAAAATACTATCAAGAGATGTTCGGATTTCTCCCAAAAATGAGATGTATTGAAATTTGTTTGTATTGTCGGTTCAAAAGTTACGCCAGTTATACTTATACCTTCTTTAGCTCCAAGATATACATTATAGGCTTCTCCTGTTTTACCTTTAATATTCTTCAAATCACTTTTAGGAATACGAACGCCCGTGGTCTTCAACTCCGTCAGTACACCATCAATTTCTATATCACATTCTTGGTCACTATCTCGTTCATACCCAAAGACAGACTGCTCAATCACATCACCAGCTATGCCTGTAATTTTCTCACTCTTTATGGTACGGTCAAACTGGCGAGATTTATCAACCTCACCTAATGTTTTACCCTTAGCTTCTTCCAATATAGTATAGACTTGGGCCTTTGTGAATTTTCTATCGTCAGTTACTGCCATCTTTTCTTGATTAAAGCTTACTATCAACTTTGTTATACATTATCGAGCATCACACATACATAAGGAATGTTCTCGATTTCAAGGATGCAAAAATACTAAAAATAAACGGAATAAAAGCATAGAAATTAGTTCAAAGAACTTAATAAATAGGCTAAGTATATAACTATTAAGATATAGTAAAGATAAATTTAGATCAAGATTGTTAAACATTGATCAAATAGTTTCTATCTTAGTTTTTTATTATATTTTTGTGCCTACTTATGAAGTACAAAATCACGATAAAAGAGATTCTTGCAAAAACAATAGAGATAGGAGCAGACTCACTTAAAGAAGCAGAGTCTGCTGCTACAAAGTTATATCATAACTGCGACATTGTTTTATCTGCTGACGATTATGATACAACAGAAATATTTGCCCTTTAGGTTGAGTGGATATGGCAGGGATACCATACCCTCCTAAGTTTGCTTTGTCTACGCCTCTACTCCATTTTGAATGCCGACTTTACTTGGGCCATAGTCTTGGCTCTACTCATTACTGGTATTGGGACGCTCTGAAACGAACGTTTATGCATACGCGCGACTGGCCCTTCTCGCCAATCAGTGAAAGCGAAGTCATGGAATGGTATGGCAACAGCAAATGGAAGATTGAGCAATGAACAAACGTCGTATCAAGGCATGATACGATCGTTTCAAGGCACAATACGGTCATATCATGGCATGATACGACCGTTTCAAGACACAAATGACCGATTTAAGTTAAATGCACTATACAACGTTATTATTTTCGATTGGTTCTCGTTCATCCTTCGTTCATCCTTCGTTCATCCTTCGTTCATCCTTCGTTCATCCTTCGTTCATCCTTCGTTCATCCTTCGTTCGGGATTCGTTCGGGATTCGTTCGGGATTCGTTCGGGATTCGTTCGGGATTCGAAGAACAATCAAAGAAGCTACGAAGAAGCAACGAAAATGCATCTGAGGCACAACAAAGGATGAACGAAGCCTAAACAGAAGGAGTCTTTTTGCCTTTCAAAACGATTCGTTTTGCCTCTCAAAAGGACTCCTTTTACAGTCCCAAACGGCTCCTTTTTGACGGCAAAAGGACTACATTCGGAATTAGGAGTTTTGAATTTTGAATTAGTGCACTTCGCGCATTAGGATTTTTTGAATTTGTAATTGAGAGTTATCTGTTAATTCAACATTGAACAACTCAAAATCGGCAAAGCCGACCAATTCAACATTGAACAACTCAAAATCGGCAAAGCCGACCAATTCAACATTCAAAACTCAAAATTCAAAACTCAAAAACTCTGCTTCGCCAAAAGCGACCAATTCAACATTCTACATGTTTTTTTTGCGGAAACAATACGCAATACTGGAATTATTCAGTACTTTTGCTTTGGCTGTTACAGCAAAATATTGTTTAATAGAAATCATACTAATCCGTATATATGACTGGAAAAGACTTTGCATGCTCTTTGGCTACATGTATTGTGTCGCTGACCGCAAGCGCCTATAAAAGACCACAGGTTTGCACTCTCCATACCAACTGAACATTCTGCCAAGTGGGCGATACGCTATGGAGCGACGCCAAGGTGCCCGGCACCGTACATCAGGATCTGCTGAACCACAACAGAATACCCAATCCCTTTTATGGCATGAACGAGGAAGCCGTGCAATGGGTGGAAAACGAAGACTGGATGTATCGCACATCGTTTGTCGTAAACGAACAACAGCTCAGGATACAGGTGAAGCCCGTGCTACGCAAGGGTGTGAACCATCTGCTTGTACGATTCCGCTCGGCGGTGAAGGAGGTGCTTCCACAATTGCTGACCAATGGCTTCGAATATCCTGCCAGCAACGACCATTCGCCATGGCGCACCAGCGTCTACACACGCAAGGCTCCATACTCCTACGGATGGGATTGGGGCATACGATTGGCTACGTGTGGAATATGGCGCCCCGTACGCCTTGTGTTTTCGGATGTGGCAAGGATTGAAGACTACTACGTCTGCCAGAAGTCGGTGTCGGCAAACAGGGCTAAGGTGGACAATCGTCTGGAGATAAACAATGTCACATCACGTACTGTTACGGCATTGCTCAAGGTGGACTATCACTACTCTGCCAACGACACGAAAGAAATAAGCAAGCGTATAGAACTGCACCCTGGAGAGAATACGGTCAACCTGCCTGCAAGGTTTGAAGACCTTGTGTACATGGGACTGGTGCTACAGGGACAGGGCATGCGACACGGCATTGAGGCCCATCGCCGTAACAGACCCTACTGTATGGGCAGCCTCTTCTGGCAGCTTAACGACAGCTGGCCCGTGGTGTCGTGGTCGGCAATAGACTACTACGGCAACTGGAAAGCCCTTATGTATCAGTCGAAGAGGGCCTTTGCCCCTATCCTTATCGACACCATAAGGGAGGACAACGACCTGTGCGTTTATCTGATTTCGGACGAACTGCACGACTGCGACGATGTAAGCATGACTGTAGAACTGATGGATTTCGACGGAAAGACACACGGCAGATGGACCTGCAACGGCAGGCTAACAGCCAACTCTTCCCTGCTCTTCATTAAGAAGCCTGTCGGCGAGTGGCTTGGCAAGCAGGATGCTGCAGGCTCATTGCTGCACCTAACGCTGAAGGCTAAGAACGGAACTACGCTGGCCGACAATATATATTATTTCGCTTATCCGAAAGACCAGAAGCTGCCCGAGGCACGCATAGAGACAAGTGTAAAGAGACGGGGCGACAGCATAGAGATGACATTGAAGACCGACAGGCTGGCACGCGACATATTCATAGAGGTGCCTGTGCAAGGCGTGCGCTTCACAGACAACTTCTTCGACCTTCTGCCCTGACAACGTAAGAAGATTGTAATAACCTCGACTGAAGGACATTCGCTGAATGACTTCACATTCAGACTGCACCAATTGGGCGGTGTAAGATAAAAAGGCGGCTTGCAGGCTTACTCCACTTCCACTACTGTCAGCACGCCGCCTGCCACCTTAAACCGCACATCACGACCGGCATACGACATGCCATAGAGCTTGTTGGGGTCGTTGTGATAATGCGGACGAGGATCGAGCGAGAGTACACCGTGCAAGGCTTCGAGTTGTGCAGACGTAAAACGCGTAGCAAACGGCTGCGGGATGTCTACCTGTAGGCGCTGAATGGCATGGGTGTCGACGAAACCACTACGTGCATCAGGATGGGAGTCGGCATAGACCACATAGGGCTTGATGTCGTAGATGGGAGTGCCGTCCATGAGATCGGCACCAAGAACGTGTATCAGCGGACCATTGGAGGCATTGAGTTCGACGTGCGAAAGACGCACCGACGAGAGTCCTATACGGTTGGGACGGAACGGCGAACGTGTGGCAAACACTCCCATACGGGTATTGCCGCCAAGCAGTGGCGGACGCACTACGGGGCTGACAGCAGCATGGCTGTTGGCAGAAAACTCCCACACGAGCCACAGATAGTCGAACGCCTCAATGCCTCGCAAGGCATCGGCATTGCGATACTGAGGCACAAACTCGATTGT
>JAIJMN010000230.1:0-3480 GCA_022735715.1 Prevotella sp. | reverse complement strand
GTACAAGGATTGTAGACTGTAGTGGTTTTTCGAAGTATCGCTCCAAGGCATCAAGCGATTTCAATGCCTGTGCTTCCTTTACTATTACTACACGATAGGGCGATGGCATTACGGGGTAGCCTTTGCAGAGGTCGGATATTTGGGCGGCTGTGGTGTCAGCACCGAATACTATTGTCTGGTTGAAGTCACGGTCGTCGGGCTCAATGATATTCTCTGCAATGTAGTCGGCTATCTTGTCGATGTAGTAAGGTTCGTCGCCCATAAGTATGTATACGGGCGCATATTTCTTGGCTTTCAGGTCGCGTATGATTGATTCATACGTAGCCACGGATTTTCTTTCTGCCATAATAATTATATTATAAGGTGTAAAAATAAATTAACGGGTAGCCTTACGGCTCGTTATTCTCGTTAAAATTGCATACTTTTGTATGCTGTTTGCTGCTTATGCAGCATTTAAAAGCAAAATTACGAAAATGATTCGATTAAATCTACCAACTTTCGAAATAAAGTTATCGGGAACCAAGGAACATCCACGAATTTTTGACATTCTGCGTCACCGCTATGTGGCTCTCACGCCCGAAGAATGGGTGCGTCAGCACTTCGTCCACTTCCTTACAGGACACAAGGGCTATCCTGCTGCCCTTATGGCCAACGAGGTAGGACTGATGATTGGTAATAAGAAATTACGGGCTGACAGCGTGCTGTACAACCGCCACTTGCAACCTCGCATGATAATGGAGTACAAGGCTCCGTCAATCGAAATAACACATAAGGTGTTTGACCAGATAGCAGCCTACAATCTCTTGTTGCATGTTGATTATCTCGTTATGAGCAATGGATTGCAGCATTATTGCTGCCGTATGGACTACGAGAATCGTAGATATGAGTTCTTGAGGGAAATCCCTGATTATAGTGAGATTAATAACCCCAACCAATGAATATGACAGAACATAAGAACGAATCGCAAATGACGACTGAATATGAAAAAATGCGTGGCCAGCAACTTTATTGCTTTGAGGATGCTGAGATAATGGCAAGTATAGTCCGTGCAAACGAGCTGTGCACAAAACTATCAATGATGACACTTGTCTCTCCTGAATACCGGTCGACAGTCGAAGCGCTTATCCCTGGTATACCGAAGTCGTCAGTCATCATTCCTCCATTTCGTTGCGACCATGGACATGGTATTACGATAGGTGAGCACACGTTCATTAATTGTGACTGTATAATGCTTGATGGTGGAGAGATAACTATAGGGGCGCATTGTAAGATTGGTCCCCGCTGCCAGTTTTTTACGCCACAGCACCCTATCGACTATGAGGAGCGTATGCAGCCCGTTGAGACTTGTCATCATATCAGAATAGGCGATAATTGCTGGTTAGGTGGTGGTGTTACGGTGTGCCCAGGAGTGACTATCGGTCCGCGTAGCATTATTGCAGCAGGAAGCGTTGTGATTCGCGACATACCTGCCGACTCATTGGCAGCCGGCAATCCTGCCGTAGTGAAGAAGAGTCTTATAAGGAATAAGGATTGATAATAATACAAAGTGATTAAAATATAAAACGAAGAATAAAATGGGAGTAGGAAGATGGATAGGCGGATTTCTCGGCTTTATGTCGGGTGGACCGCTCGGAGCACTTGCCGGCTATGCAATAGGTTGGCTGTTTGAGAAGGGAGCTGAAGGATTCAGCGGAGAAGACAATGTATATGCCAACCGTCAGTATGGTGGCTATACAGAGCAGCAGCAATATGAGGGACAGCGCAATTCGTTTCTGTTCTCGCTGCTTGTGCTCGCTTCATATATCATGAAGGCAGATGGAAGAGTAATGCACTCTGAGATGGAACTCGTACGTTCATTCCTGCGTCGCAATTTCGGTGAGATAGCAGTACAACAGGGTGAGCAGATATTGCTTCGCCTGTTTGAACGTCAGAAGCAGATGGGCAATATGGCGTTTAAGGATGTGATACGCGACTCGTGTGCTGAGATAGCTAAGCATATGGAATACTCGCAGCGTCTGCAGCTCGTCAACTTCCTCGTAATGATTGCACAGGCTGATGGAAGTGTGCCTCAAAGCGAGATTGAAGCCTTGCAGTTTATTGCAGCCAATCTTGGTATTTCAGCCGAAGACTTGAATTCAATGCTCAACCTGTCGTCGGGTGGCAATAATCTTGAAGCTGCCTACAAGGTGCTTGGCATTGCTCCAGACGCTTCAGATGATGAAGTGAAGGCTGCCTACCGTAGCATGGCTCTGAAGCATCATCCTGACCGCGTAGCAGCTCTTGGCGAGGATGTGCGTAAGGCTGCCGAACAGAAGTTTCAGGAGATTAATGCTGCCAAGGAAACGATATATAAGGCAAGAGGACTATAGTAGGGGACATCGTAAAGAAGCCATTTAGCATAGCAAAAGTAGCCCTTTTGCTTAACGAAAGTTGCCCTTTCACAGTCCAAAACGAATACATTTGGAGAGTGAAAGGGCAATTCTTTTTATGTTTAAATTTTGTCCAAAGCTTGACGAATGTCGTCAAGTATATCCTCAACGTCCTCAATGCCTACTGACAGGCGGATGAGATCGGGAGCAACGCCAGCCTCGCGCAACTGCTCGTCAGACAACTGACGATGGGTGTGGCTTGCCGGATGAAGCATGCAGGTGCGAGCGTCGGCTACATGGGTCACGATGTTAATCATGTCAAGCGAGTCCATGAAACGTATGGCTGTATCGCGGTCGCCTTTTAGTCCGAATGCAATCACGCCACAAGAGCCGTTGGGCAAGTATTTCTCTGCAAGTTCATGATATTGGTCGCCTTTCAGTCCGCTGAAGTGAACCCATGCCACACGAGAGTCTGCCTGTAGGAATTCTGCCACCTGCTGTGCGTTGGTGCAATGCTGCTTCATGCGAAGGTGGAGCGACTGCAGACCGAGGTTCAAGATGAATGAATTCATTGGGGCAGGGATTGATCCAAGGTCGCGCATCAGCTGAGCTACAAGCTTTGTGATGTAGCCCATCTTGCCGAACTTCTTGGCATAGGTGAGTCCATGGTAGCTATCATCTGGAGTGCACATGCCGGGGAACCTGTCGGCATTTGCAAGCCAGTCGAAGTTGCCGCTGTCCACAACGCATCCACCTACCTGACTTGCTGTACCATCCATGTATTTTGTAGTACTGTGAGTCACGATGTCAGCTCCCCATTCAAATGGGCGGCAGTTGATTGGGGTGGCAAAGGTATTGTCAACGATGAGTGGCACGCCATTCTTATGGGCAATGCGCGCAAACTTCTCAATGTCGAGCACAGCGCATCCCGGATTGCTAATTGTCTCGCCGAAAACAACCTTTGTATTTGGACGGAAAGCCTTCTGGATTTCCTCTTCCGAATCATTTGGGTTAACGAAAGTGCATTCGATGCCCAACTTCTTGAGTGTTACACCGAACAGGTTGAATGTTCCGCCATAAATCTCGTTGCTTGTCACGATATGGTCGCCAG
>JAIJMN010000229.1:0-3506 GCA_022735715.1 Prevotella sp. | reverse complement strand
TGTAATGCTTGATTGTATTATATGTAATGCTTGATTGTATTATATGTAATGCTTGATTGTATTATATGTAATGCTTGATTGTATTATATGTAATGCTTGTTTGCTTATATATATAATAATGTGTATTTAGGGCGTTTTCCTTTCGTTTTTCAGAAGGAGTCCTTTTGGGTTGTAAAACGAATCCTTTTGGAATGTAAAAGGAGTCCTTTTGGGTTGTAAAACGAATCCTTTTGGAATGTAAAAGGAGTCCTTTTGACAATGTGGCAAATCTCTTGTGGGATATATAGTGATATGAGCCTCCTGCTATTCAATAATCGCTACTTGCTTACGATGTAGTTCATGACGTTGGCAGGCGGTCGTTCGGCAGCCAGTTCGCCCTTCATAAACTCCATGTATGGGGCTATGTGCTTGAAGAACTTGTGATAGCCGGCACACAGATAGTTGAGTCCCGGATTGCCGTAGCGGTCGTTTATGAATCGGTTTTTGGGACATTCGCCGTGGCATGCGAACAGAACGTCGCACTCCTTGCATTGCTGTGGAAGCATCTCTTTCTTCATACGTGCAAACTCGCGTTGCTTGGCTGAGTACATCATCTGCGTTACTGTGCTTTCGCGAAGGTTGCCGAGGCGATGCTCGGGATAGACGAAGTGGTCGCAAGAATACACGTCGCCGTTGTATTCCATCACTCCAGCGTGTCCGCATTCGGCTGCCATTGTACACAGTCCTGGGGCTACGCCAACCCAATTGGCAAGTGCGCTGTCAAACAATTGTATGAAATATTCGCCCACGTCGTGGCGCACCCATTCTTCGAATATGGTGCATAGGAATGTGCCCCATTGTTCGGCTGTAATGCTGAAGTCTGCCATTTGTCCTCCTTCGGTCATGCCCGGAGCGAGCTGTAGTCCGTCTGGGCGGTCGTCGACGATGCGCTCCACGATAGGAGTGAACTGTATGAAGTGGCAGTTAATGTCCTTGAAGAAGTGGTAGAACTCGAGCGGATGCTCTACATTCAGGTTGTTGACAACAGCCAGGGCGTTCCATTCCACATTATATTTATTGAGCATGCGTATGCCGCGCATCACCTGGTTCCATGTAGGTCTGCCCGTAGCAGTCTTGCGATATGCGTCGTGAAACTCCTGCGGTCCGTCAATAGACACGCCTACAAGGAAATTGTTGTCGTGGAAAAACTTGCACCATTCGTCGGTGAGCATAGTGGCATTGGTTTGTATGCAGTTGTCGATGCGTCGGCCTCCGGCATACTGTTGTTGCAGTCGCAGTGCCTTCTTGTAGAACGATATGGGACGCATCAGTGTCTCGCCACCGTGCCATGTGAACATCACTTCGGGCATGGTTTGCGCTTCTATATAGTCCTTTATGAACTTATCGAGCAGCTGGTCGCTCATTATATGCTTCTCGTTGTTGTCGTATAATTTGCTTTTTTCGAGGTAATAGCAGTACTTGCAACGTAGATTGCAAAGACTGCCCGCCGGTTTAGCCATAAGATATACCGGGCGGGCAAACGGGTTTATGGTTGGCATTTCTTGATTTTGTTATTTAGTTATTTCTCCGCAGAGGTTGCGGTTCATGAGTGTTCTTATTACGTTGCTGTCGGTATAGTGGCCTTGCAGGAACATCAGTTTTGCCACAGCACTCTCTACTGTCGAGTCGTAACCTGTCACGATGCCTGCTTCCTTGAGCTGATAGCTTGCCTCGTAGCGTCCCATCTTGACGCTTCCTGCAACACATTGGCTTATGTTGACTACCGTTACGCCACGTCGTGTGGCTCCCTTAAGAAGCTGTTGCAGCCAAGGCTTCTGAGGTGCATTGCCGCTGCCGAAGCTACGCAGTACGATGCCTCGCAGTTCGGGAGCTTCAAGTACGTGTCGCACGATGTTCTGCTGTATGCCAGGAAACAGCGAGAATATCACTACGTTGGGGTCCATGGCGAAGTGTGGTATCATCGGTTTGGTGAAGTCGCGTTTTAGGATGTAGTGCTTGTTGAAGCTGAACTCCACTCCGGCATCACAAAGATGGGGATAGTTGAACGAATTGAATGCGTCGAAGCCGTCGGCGTTCTGCTTTGTACATCTGTTGCCTCGAAGCAGTCGTCCGTTGAAGTAGATGCATACCTCTGGCACCATTGCGTGTCCTTCTTCGTCTTTGATGCTTGCAAGTTCTATACTTGTGACGAGGTTTTCCTTTCCGTCAGTGCGCAATTGTCCAATAGGCAATTGCGATCCGGTTAGGATTACGGGCTTGGTGAGGTTTTCGAGCATGAACGACAAGGCGCTTGCAGTGTATGCCATGGTATCGGTGCCATGCAGAATGACGAATCCGTCATATTTGTTGTAGTTGTCGGCAATGATGCGTACGAGTTGTGCCCAGCGTCTGAGCGACATGTCCGACGAGTCGATAGGGGGAGTGAACTGGTATGTGTCGATGTCTGTCTGAAGGTAGGCAAACTCCGGAAGGTTTTCTATCAAATGCTCGAAGTTAAGCGGCTCGAGCGCTCCCGTCATGGGATTGCGCCCCATGCCTATAGTGCCGCCGGTGTATATCAGCAGCACTTTGCTTTGTCGAGAGTAGGCTTTGTCGTGGTTCATTTTATAAAAGTAGTGTTTGTACACGCAAAATTACTATAAAAAAGTGACATTATGTCAACTCAACCAAAGTTTTTACGCTTAATCTAAGGTTTTATATTGTTAAAATGAAATTATTTTAGGGGCGATAAAATTATTTGTAGAAAACTTTGTCAGTATCGGAAATAAGTAGTATTTTTGCAGAAGCAAATTAAATGCGGTTGGCTATACATTATATAATATATATATGAAGAAGATTCTCTTTCCTATATTTTTGCTTATGGTGGTCTTGTTGCTGAACGGTTGTTCATCAGCAAAGAAAGTCGCTTATTTCCAGAATATTGATACTTTGAGTCTTGCCGCTTCGGCTGGGTTGTACGATGCCCGCATTATGCCGAAGGACGAACTTACTATAACCGTTGTGACATCAGATCCTGAAGCAGGTCGTCCGTTCAACCTTTCTGTACAGAGCACTCTCGGCGCGGGTGGCAACCTGAGCAGCGGTTCGGGCGCTTTGCTCACTTATCTTGTTGACAACAGTGGCAATATTGACTTCCCCGTTGTGGGCAAGTTGCACGTTGCAGGCATGACAAAGACCGAATGCGAGACGCTCATCGGCGAGAAGGTAGCGCCCTATCTCTCAAACGAGGAGCATCCAGTAGTGACTGTCAATATGTCGAGCTATCGCATTACCGTTGCCGGTGAGGTGACAAATCCTAAGGTAGTGCCCGTGACAACACAGAAGATGAGCGTGCTTGAGGCTTTGGCGCAGGCAGGCGACCTTACCATTTATGGTCGTCGTGACAATGTGTTGCTCATTCGCGAGACTGCTACCGGTCAGAAGGAAGTACATCGTCTGAATCTTAATGATGCCAATATTATCAACTCGCCGTACTATTATGTACAGCAGAATGACTATATATACGT
>JAIJMN010000228.1:0-3533 GCA_022735715.1 Prevotella sp. | reverse complement strand
GCTCGGCTCGTTCAACAAGTGGAAGAAGTCGCCGTTCGAAACCTACTACATGGGTGGTGACGGTATGACCGGATACTCTACATCGTACGCCGAAGAGACAATCGGTCTGCGCGGTTACGAGAACGGTTCGCTCACTCCTTACGGATACGAGGGCTACGCCTACGACCGCATGACGCTCGAGTTACGCTATCCGTTCCTCCTTGGCAACACCACCATCTACGGCCTCGGATTCATCGAAGGCGGTAACTCATGGACTGAAACCAAGAAGTTCAACCCATTCGATATGAAGCGCTCGGCAGGTATTGGTGTGCGCATCTTCCTCCCGATGGTAGGCTTGATGGGTATCGACTGGGCTTACGGCTTCGACAAAGTGTTCGGCACAAAGGGCGGTTCGCAGTTCCACTTCATCCTTGGACAGGAGTTCTAATTCCTGTCCAGCAGGATAGGGGAGTGTAGAATCCAGAGTGTTGGATATAGAATTGTCGGCTTGGCCGATGTCGGATAGTATAATATAGAATGTTGAATTGTCCAAATAAGAATAAGAAAGACAACTATGAAGAAGATATTATTCATCTGCCTCTTTGCCATATCGGCATTGACGGCAAGCGCACAGAAGTTCGCATTGCTCGACATGGAATACATTCTGAAGAACATTCCAGCCTACGAGCGAGCCAACGAACAGCTCAACCAGGTGTCTAAGAAATGGCAGGCTGAGGTTGAAGCACTCAACACCGAGGCTTCAACGCTCTACAAAAACTATCAGAATGAGATGGTGTTCCTCTCGGCTGAGCAGAAGAAGGACCGCCAGGAGGCGATAATGAAGAAGGAGAAGGAGGCAAGCGACCTCAAACGCAAGTACTTCGGACCCGAAGGCGAGCTGTTCAAGAAGCGTGAGAGCCTCATGTCGCCTATCCAGGAGGAGATATACACAGCCGTTAAGGAGCTATCCGAGTTGCGTGGCTATTCGCTCGTACTTGACCGTGCTTCCGACTCGGGCATAATATTCGGCTCGCCAAAGATTGACATCAGCAACGAAGTGTTGCAGAAGCTTGGCTACGGCAATTAGAAAAGAAATAATTAATAACAAAATAACAAGTAAGAAAAATGAAAAAGCTTATCTTAATGCTTATGTTGTGCATGCCATTGGCAACATTCGCACAAAAATTCGGACACGTTAACGCACAGGACATCATGCAGTCAATGCCTGAATTCATCAAGGCTCGTGGCGAGGTTGAGGCAGCTGCCAAGCAGTATGACAACGACCTCAAGGCTATGCAGGACGAACTCCAGCGCAAGGCCCAGGACTTCGACAAGAACGCCTCGACAATGAACGAGACCAAGAAGAAGGAGACAGAGGAAAGCCTCCAGCAGATGTATCAGAAGATACAGCAGACTGCCCAGGACAACCAGCAGGCTCTCGCCAAGCTCCAGCAGGAGAAGATCAGCCCTATCACCAACAAGCTCGTTGAGGCTATCAAAGCTGTAGGCAAGGCTGGCGGTTATGTTTACATCATGGACATCACATCAGGCATACCTTACATCAGCGACACTCTGAGCAAGGATGTTACTGCCGAGGTGAAGGCTCAGCTCAACAAGCCGGCCGCTGCCAAGAAGTAATTGATAATATAAGCAAATACAATATAAAAGGAGGCTATGGCTTATAAGCCGCAGCCTCCTTTTTTCTTTCAAGCCAAATACAGAGTGAGGAGACGGCTACTCCATTTATTCCAAGAATCCCAAAAGCGACAATATTTATGAAGAAATTATTCTTACTACTCTTTGTGCTTGCCCTTCCATTGCTGGCAAGTGCTCAGATGCGGTTCGGTGTTTGCAGTTACAGCACCCTACTGAAGTCGATGCCCGAATATCTCATGGCGCAACGCAGTATCGACGACCTGCGCCATAAGTACGAGAGCGAGATGAAACGCTCTGAACAGGAGTTCAACGCCAAGTACGAGGAGTTTCTCGACGAGCAGCGCGACCTCGTTCCGGCAATCCTTCGCAAGCGTCAGACCGAGATACAGGAAATGATGGAGAAGAACGTAGCTTTCAAGCAGGAGGCACAGCGACTGCTCAAGCAGGCCGAGACCGATGCTCTTGCTCCCGTCAAGCTCAAGCTCAACGAGGCAATGGCAAAGGTTGGAGCCCAGCATGGCTACGCCTTCATTCTCAACACCGACGGCGATGCCTGCCCTTACATCAACCCCGAGATGGGCGAGGACGCCACCGAGGCAATCAAGGCCCAACTAAACCCGTAGCTGTATGATGACTTTTCCACAGCAACCAGGCCCCATCGGTGTTTTCGACTCGGGCTATGGCGGACTGACCGTGCTGCACGGCATACGCCAGCTACTGCCGCAATACGACTACATGTATCTCGGCGACAACGCCCGCGCGCCCTATGGTTCGCGCTCGTTTGAGGTGGTCTACCAGTTCACACGTCAGGCCGTGCTCAAACTGTTCTCTATGGGTTGCCATCTCGTCATACTCGGATGCAACACCGCATCGGCAAAGGCTCTACGCACCATACAGCAGCGCGACCTGCCCGTGCTCGACCCTTCGCGCCGCGTACTGGGCATAATCCGCCCAACGGCAGAGACTATAGGCAATCTGACCGAGTCTCGCCACATAGGCGTGCTTGCCACCGAAGGCACCATCAAGAGCCAGTCGTACTCGATGGAGATACGCAAGCTGTTTCCCGACATACACGTTTCGGGCGTGGAATGTCCGCTTTGGGCAGCCATAGTAGAGGCTGGTGAGGCCGACTCGCCCGGTGCCGACTACTTCGTAAAGAAGCGCATCGACCAGCTCATGCGCAAGGATCCGCTCATCGACACCATCATTCTCGGCTGCACCCACTATCCGTTGCTGATGAGTTCGGTAGTGAAGAACGTGCCCAAGGGCGTGCGCATCATGTCGCAAGGCACCTATGTGGCGAATTCTTTGGCCGATTATCTGAAGCGTCACCCCGAAATGGAGCGCAATATTACGCAAGGCGGAACGTGCCGCTATCTCACCACCGAGAGCGAAGAACGATTCAGCGAGACTGCCCGCATATTTCTCCATGAGGACGTAACGGTAAATCATGTTGACCTGACGGAATAATCAATTCTCAACTTCTCCCCTCCATCAATTAGGAGCTTGATAAACTTTGATGCCCTGCAATGGCAAAAGCACAGCTTAGATAGTGCTTTTGTCATTGCAGGGCTTTTTGTATTTATTCGCTTCTTAGCGCCCTTGTCGTTTCGGTCCCACTTAACATTCAACACCTGACACTTAACATCCAACACTTAACACTTAACATTCTCACCCAAAAAAGGAGTCCTTTTGCATTGCAAAACGAGTCCTTTTACCCTCCAAAAGGAGTCCTTTTGAAATAGTGTATGGATTTTATTTAACAGGATTTCTTGCGTTATCTCAAAATAAAGCAGTACCTTTCCTCTATAAAACAAAAATGAATATCTCCGCAAAAGGTAACTAAACATCAGTATAATAAAAATGAGGCACATAAAATCCTTGACCCAAGTGCAAAC
>JAIJMN010000227.1:0-3541 GCA_022735715.1 Prevotella sp. | reverse complement strand
GTTCTCGCAATGGCAATGGCAATGGAATCCGTCTATGTCAGAAGGCAGAGTCTCTGGCATCTTGTCGGCACTTATGCCGAATCGTGTGCCGGCGGCACAAGGATTGTATATTTCGGTTTCTATTTCCGAATATTCGGGATTGATGCGCAATCCGAAGCTTATTTCTTCGTTTGCATCCTTGGCTCTATTGTGCAGACGCTCGTATTGCGAGAGCGAGTTGAACGTCAGATGACTTGAACAACGTGCTATCTCGTCAATCTCATAGTCGGTATAGGCAGGCGAGAATGTGTGTGCCTTCTTGCCGAACTTGTCCATGGCGAGTCTTGCTTCGCCCAACGAGCTTGCTGTAGTCGACTTGATGTATTCCTTGAATATCGGGAACGTCTTCCACAAGGCATAGGCCTTAAATGCCAGGATGATTTCCACGTCGGCACGTTTTGCCACATCGCTAATTATAGAAAGGTTGCTACGCAGGCGCTCCTCTTCCAGGATGTACATCGGGCGATTAATCTCCTTATATGTTATTGTGTCTACTTTCATTTGCTTTTCTGGTTTGTTATCCTTTGTTATAGCAGAACTTCTCTATTGCAGCAGCCACTCCGTCCTCCTCGTTTGATAATGTCACATAGTCGGCTTCGGCTCTCACTTCGGGTGCGGCATTAGCCATAGCCACGCCAATACCTGCCAGCCTCAGCATCGAAAGGTCGTTATATCCGTCGCCGAAGGCAATCATGTCTTTCGGGGTAAGATTCAGTTGTGTAAGCAGTCGGATGAGCGACTGAGCCTTGTCAATACCCTTCGGTACAAGTTCTATAAAGAAAGGTGCCGAGCGGAACACGTCGATATAGTTGCCTACGAGTTCTATAAGTTCCTTCTCTGCTTCAACCATTGCAGTTGTGTCGCCCGTCATGAGAAGCTTTGTAGGGTGTGCTTCAAGATGATCGGTCAGGCATTCCACCTTTCTAATAATCATACGGTTGATGCGCGATTCCTCCTTTACGTATTGGTCGTCGGGCATTTCGGTTACGATTTCGTTGCCTGCATAGCCCAGCAGAGCGTAGCCTTTGCTTCTTGCATATTGGTGCAACATGGGTATTACCTCTGCGGGAAGGAAGTTTGAGTAGAGTTCTTCCATAGTCTTGCAGTCAACTATCTTTCCTCCGTTGTATGCCAGTATGTATCCGCCTGTCTTTTCCAATCCCAGACAGTCGGCTACGGGAATGATGCCGTATGTTGGTCTGCCCGAAGCCAATATGATTTGTGCTCCGTCGGCTTGTGCCTTCAGTAGGGTCTTGCGTGTTAGCGGAGTCACTTCCTTGGCGTTGTTGGTCAGGGTGCCGTCAAGGTCGAGAGCTATAGCGCGGTAGGGTAGGCGTGAGTGTTGTGCTTCTGTTGTTGCCATAAATTATGTATTGTGAAATGCGATGTGTACTATATATAATAAGGTGTAGTTGTGCATGGTGAAAAACAAAGCCTGATAAAACAATAAATCCCAAGAACTGTTGTTCCTGGGATTTATGTTTTTCGACCTTTTTACGGATCGTGGCTTTTCGTTTTGACGGGTAATTAAGCCTCTGCCGGAGTCTCCTCTGTAGTCTCAGCGTTAGCCTCAGCCTCAGCCTCTGCCTTAGCGGCAGCCTCAGCAGCCTTCTTCTCAGCTACCTTCTTGGCAATAGCCTCGTTTACCTTCTTCTCAGCCTCAAGCTCCTTAGCGGCAGCCTCAGCCTTAGCCTTAGCCTCGCTCTCGCGAACGGTATCAAGACCCTTCTGCTTGTCAGCCTTCCATGCGTCGAACTTCTTCTGAGCAGTAGCCTCATCAAAAGCGCCCTTCTTAACGCCACCACGGAGATGCTTCATAAGATAAACGCCTTCACCCTTAAGGATGTTGTGAGTTGTAGCTGTGGGCTGTGCGCCACACTCTACCCAGTAGAGGGCACGGTCAAAATCCAAATCTACAGTAGCAGGATTGGTGTTAGGGTTGTATGTACCAATCTTCTCAGTAAACTTACCATCACGTGGTGCTCTTGAATCAGCGATAACGATACGATAGAAAGCATAGCCTTTACGACCGCCGCGCTGCAATCTGATTTTTGTTGCCATTTTTTTTAATTATTGTTTTGTTGGTTTGAATTTATGCTACTATCTCGTAATAGCGGGTGCAAAGTTACTCTTTTTTATTGTAACAAAGCCACTTCGCCCTTTCTTTATTGTCGTTATTAATTAATATTAACCAAAGCTAAGTGCTTGCTTGTTCATATCGTCAGTTTTTTCTTATGATTTATCCGGCTTTTATTTCTCACCTTTTTTGATGCAAATATAGTACATGTAGTAAAAAAGTGTTACAAAATAAAAATCGATTATAGAGATTTCTGACGCTTTTTTTATCGCTTTTTACAGCGTAAATCATCGTTTTTTTCATTCAAAGCTTCTTTGCACACCAAAGGAACTACTTTTGGAGAGCAAAGAAGCCTTGTTTGCATTGCAAAGAAGCCCTGAATGGAGGGCAAAAAAACTCTGTTTGTAATAAAAACGACGGTTTTTTGATGCGAAAATATTATAATGTTTATCAGACTATTTTGTAAGTACTTGTATGTCAATAATATAGGTAAAACTGCTCAAAACTCGAGATTTTAGTACCAAAGATTTCCTCGTGCGTTCAGCTCGCAGTTTTGAGCGGTTAGAAATGCAAATATTGTTTTAAACTTAAGCAATAATAGTCCTTACATTCTGTTCTTCTGACTGTCTCCTGCACCCGTACCATTATACTTGCTTCTCGTAGTATTGAATTTATAGCGGACAGTCAGTGATATTAGGACGATCAATGTCGGCTGCATAGCTCAGCTGCATCTGTACATTGCCGAACGGCATTGAAAGGCTGAGAGACGGAAACCAGTTGCTGTAGTTCTTGCTTTGGTCTGCTGAATAATTGCCATCGTCGTAATACTTGAAGTCAACACTCTCGTATCTCAAACCCGCTTCCATGTTCAACTTGCCAAAGTCACGACTGTAGGTGGCGAACGCAGAAGACATACCCTCTTTTATTCGGTCTCTCACATTGTCGGCAAGAGTGTTTGGTATGATGGCGTAGTTGGTGTTGCGGTTTGTGAATGAATACTCGCCACCTACAGATAGGTCGCCACCTAAGAGCGGATAAGAGAGCACCATTTTTGAAGCTATCAGGCGGTTGTACTTAGAAGTGGTACTGTTTACAAGTTGGTTTTGCATATCCGAGTTCACTTCCTGATAATGCTCATCTATATTGTTTTTATTGTTTCCTTTCGACCAAAACCAATCGGTATTGAAGTCAATACCCAATTTACCTACCTTACCTACATAATATATATTACTTGACAAGTTGCTATTCTGCCCAAACTCCGATCTGATAGAAGTGTTGGTCTCGGTCAGATCTTTATCTCTCAGCACAGAGCCTTCCGTCTTTCCGTCTGTTATCAGCTTTGGATTGCGCAAAAAAACTAAAGCTTGCTCCCAACGAATTGTTGTTGTCAAACTGATAGCTGACATTCAAGCGAGAACTAAAAGT
>JAIJMN010000226.1:0-3554 GCA_022735715.1 Prevotella sp. | reverse complement strand
AATCGAGGAGCCTCTGGTGCGAAAGCATCGGGGGCTTTTCATTTGCGTGTCTCCACGAAAATGGTTAACTTTGCAACATCAAAATTTTAAAATATTTTAATTCACGTTTTATGGCTGGCGGCTGCGAAGTCCCCAGTCATTTTTTTTTGCTTATGTTGGAGTTTATTACTAATTTTGTGGGTGAATTAAAATATTTGTAAAATGATTTATAATGAAACTCAGGCAAAGGCTGCCGATGCCGCCCTTGCTGCTTTGTTGGCTGCTGGCTCAGCCATGCCAAAGGATGGCTTTTGTGCCGCCATGTACAAGGTCGCAGATGACCCTTGGCTACATAATGATGTGCTCAATCTGCTCGAAGCTGATGGCTTCATCTTTTTTGAAGGTACTTATGATTGGCGTGTGCGGCTTACTCAAGAGGGATGTAAGGCTGCAAGCAAAGGGGTCTTGGCATACCTCAAGCATAAGAGATTGTTGGAAAATATAAACCAATACAGAACCGTTTTGTCTGTTGTGAGTGCTATTGTTGCCTTGCTCAGTTTGTTGCTCAACTGGCTCCACAGAGCGAAATAGCCGTCACTATGCAGTTGAGCACAGCGCAGATGATAGCGATAATGGTCGCTATCGTCGTGATAATGTCGCGAGTTTTTTCGTCCATATATGTTGGCTTTTACGGTTTGTTATCCGCAAAGTTAATCGTTATATTACACCTTGCCAAAACTTTTTCTGAAAAAAATCGCCAAAATCCCTGCACGTTTCAATCTTATTACGGTGCGTGACGCATCGGTGGCTTTTTGTATCCCGAACGCATCCCGAAGGCGTCGGGGGTGTGTCCAAGATTTGTCCAAGAATAAAAGCCCGACCTCCATCTCTGGCGGTCGGGCTTACTGTGATTGTCAAATAAGCTCTATGATATGGACAGCAGTTCGCGTCCTATTTTGTGCAATCCTTTTATTATGCGCTCGCGCTGCTGCGTGCGTGCCTTCTTAAGTCCGTTGGCGTAGTGGCTCAGTTGTCGTTCGTTCACTCCAGATGCGCGCGAAATGGCTGCAAGCGAGGCGTAGCGCTCGCACGATCGTATGAGCGCAGCAGTGTCGAGGTGGTAGACGAACTCGTAATCGCCCTCGGCGAGCCATTGCGGAATCTCGTCGCCATCGGCTTTCATCCCTTCAAGGTGAAACTGGAGTGTTTCAGGCACTTCCTTCTGCAGTTCATCGTAGGTTTTGGCTGCTACGACGATGGCTCCTGGTACGTTGTCTGATAATGTGGCTCCAAAGTTATGGTCGCACCATCTTACTTCTACTATAATCTTTTCCATATCAATATAGGTGTTAGTTGTCTATTTTTTGTCAAACCTCGGAAAGGGGCGGGGCGCTTATCGCCACCCCGCTTGCTTCCAAATGCTGTTCAGAAGGAACTGGCTAAGCACCTCGCTCTTCTGCCCTCTTACTGTCACCTTGCCTGGTTTGTCCGGGTGTTTGAATTGTTTGTGGTCGCCTTTCTCAGCTATTTTCACCCATCCGTCTCGCTCCAGCAGCTTGATGACTTCAGATACTTTGTACTTTCTCATATCAAAGAGCTTTGATTTGACAATGCAAAGGTAGTAAAAATAATACTGATACGCAATTTTTTAGTCTTAAAAGTATTGACAATAATACTCTTTTATGTTTTTCTGAAAGATTTTCGCCCAAACTCTTGCGCATTTCAATCTTATTGCATAACTTTGCCATCGCTAGAATTACAATGCGGAGCACTCCGCATAAACAAAGGGCGAGGATATATGTTCAAGCCCGACCAACTATTTTTTGATGTTGTGGGCTTATTTTTTTGCCCGTAACTTGCCGCATCAGCATGGGGTACGCCCTTTGTCTATGCGGAGCACTCCGCATAGTGTGGAGATGCAGATTGACAGAATACGGCGGTTCGCCTTCCACGTGTTTTTATTGCCCTTTGTGGCGGAAAAGCATTGTAGTTCTAGCAGACGAGGAAGTGCGAGCCGCTTTTTTCGTACCCCTACGTCAAACCGTACCGGGCGGTTCTCGGGATAAGGCTAGAACTACAAAATCATGCAAACGACTGCATTATCTATGCGCCAGGCTCAAGGGCGCGTGCTGGGCAAGCGAGAGGTCAAGGCTAAGGCCAAGACATGGCTCAGGGCAAAGAGCAAGAGTATGACAACGCTATTCGGCTTCGAGGTGACAAGGCTCGAGGGGCTTCGCTTCTACGGGGCGACGGCTCTGATGATTGTGGGCACGGCTCTGTTTGAGGTGTGCGCCCCGGCTACCTTCGCCTGCATAGCCCTGGCGGGGTACAATGTGTACAGACTCAACGTGGAGAATCCTGAGGAGAAAGGGGGTGAGGCATGAAAACTACGGGCAAAGCTAAAAAAGAGATATCAGACTACGCAGAGCGCTACATCGACCAGTTCTCGATGGTGGCGGTGAAGATTGAGAGAAAGGCATGCGGACGGTTTGAGAAGCCGATGGTCGATATGCTTAAGAGCGGCTTGAACGGCCTGATGTTTCCTACATGCGACGGCGACATACTGAGAGCCGACATCGAGACGGTGCTGTACAGACTCGAAGCCAGATTGGGCTTCTCGTGCGATGTCTTCTCCATCGAGAAGGTGACGCGAAGCTTGAGTCCGGGCTGCGAAGACTCGAAGAACGTGGCGCATGAGTTCATCCTCTACAACGGCATTGGCCCCGTCGAACCCTTCAATGGTCTTGACAGACTGGCTACCATCAGCTTTATACCCGTGCAGGGTATATTCGTGCGCAACAACAACCCGGGCACGCATCTGTTTGCCACGCCGTTCTTCGGCGACCGCATAGGCTGGGCAGATGTATATAACAACACTTTGGCAGAGAAGGAGGGCGAGCGATGAGAGTGAAGCATGGTATGCATCGTGTATATCGCATGTATAAGAAGATGGCAGAGAGAAAGTATGAGTGTAAAGTCGAGTCTAAGGTGACACCGAGAGATCATATTAAAGGCATGGGCTATCGCCGACGCGCAAAACGCGGTCACCAACTCTCTATATTATATGGTATTGCTTGTATGGGTCTGATGCTTAACAAAGGAGGTGAAAAATGATTGCAATTGAGGATATCCCCGCAGGGTTAAATGACAAGGAGGCACTGGAGCAGAAGATAGAGCTGCTGCGCGACGTAGTGACCCATCTGCTCAACGACACGATAGAGGCTTCGCTGCCTGAGGCGCGAGACCTTGCGCACATGGCGCAAAACGTCGACGAGCTTTGTAGACAACTTCAACAACTTAAAAACGCACTGTGATGAGAGAAGAAGATAATGACAAGACCAAAGACCAGATCCAAGAGATTGAAGAGTTCACTTTTGAGCTGCTCGACGCTTATTTCGCATCCCGCTCTGCCGATCCGGGCAACAGCGAGATAGGGCAGCCTCTCACGCCGGAGTATAAGACGACCGACGACATTGCTGGCGAGCTTGACAGCATCATGCCGGTAGACCTGCACTCTATCGTGATATATATGCGCCATAAGGGCTATCGGCTGAAGACTGCTGCCGACGGCTCGC
>JAIJMN010000017.1:0-21545 GCA_022735715.1 Prevotella sp. | reverse complement strand
ATATTTAAGAAAATACATCACCCTATTTGGAAAGAGTATTCTCTACGCCGATCGATTAATAAGGAACTTTTACACAACAAGTAAGAGTGACATTTTCATATATTTATAACAGTAATGACAAGCATAAAAAAGAATTTCTTTTACAGTAGTATTCTAACAACCGCAAACTATATATTTCCTCTCATTACATATCCATATGTATCAAGAGTTCTTGGAGTAACAAATATAGGAATATGCAACTTTGTAGACAGTATTATTAACTACTACTCTATGTTCTCACTCATGGGAATAGTTGCAGTAGGTATAAGGAGTGTTGCAGCAGTAAAGTCAGACAAAGATGGGCTGTCAAAAACTTTCTCTAATCTTTTATGGCTGAATACAATATCTACTGCTATTGTCGTATTGGCTCTTATTGTATCAATATTTTGTATTCCAAAGTTTTATGAGTATAAAGAACTTATGCTGATTGGTGTTGCAAAAGTAATCTTTAACTACTTGATGATTGACTGGTTTTATAAAGGGCTCGAAAATTTCAAGTATATTACAACTACTGGAATAGCTGTGAAAATTGCATATGTAATAAGTATATTCTTGTTTGTGAAAGAACCTAACGATTATACTATTTATTATTTTCTATCTGTACTTATGATAGTAATATGTGCAATTATTAATATCTGGTACAGTAAATCATTCGTAACAATTCAATTCAAAATAAAACAATGTTCATTCAGACCATACATACGTCCTTTTCTGACTATTGGAGTGTATATACTATTGACATCAATGTATACTACGTTTAATATTGTATTTCTTGGTTTTGTTTGTAATGAAACAGAAGTCGGATATTATACTACAGCAACAAAATTACATGCTATCTTTATAAGTATATTTTCAGCATTCACAGGTGTCATGCTTCCAAGAATGAGCTCTTTGATAAGTGAAAAAAGAATTGACAAATTTGAACAGACAATAAAAAAATCATTTAATTTACTTTTCGTATTTGCATTACCAATTGTTATTTTTACAGAAATATTCGCTCCACAAATAATAAATATTATAGCTGGTCATGGATATGATCTTGCCATAACACCAATGCGAATTGTAATGCCATTAATATTAATAATCGGATATGAACAAATTCTTGTTCTTCAAATTCTTATGCCTATGAAACAAGACAAACAGATTCTAATAGGATCTTGTTTTGGAGCTTTTGTAGGAATTATTTGTAATGTGCTATTAGTAAAAACTCTAAAAAGTTCTGGCTCAGCAATTACATGGTTTTTATCGGAACTTACAGTATTAATTATTGCTAGTTACTTCTCTAAGAATATAGTAAAATTGTCAATACAAATGAAAAATATCTTTCTACAATCTGTGCTATCAATACCCTTTATTATTTTACTTCTTTTAGTTAGAGGTTTAATAATAAATGACTATGCATCTTTAATAATAGGAATAAGTATTGTATCAATATACTATCTCATTATTTATATTTGCATTATGAAAAGTAAGTTATTATCAATATAAGAATAAATATTGTATCTGATTTTCCTGTAAAATTGAAGCAAACCGACATTGATTGGAAATGAAGGTTTGCTTTCCCTTGCGCCAGTCATTACCTTTGCAATACCCCAACGCGTTCTTTGGCTTGTTTACATACTTTTTATTGCATGCTTCATAAGTGAAGAAACATCAATCCTCATAGTATGAGGTACGCAAATGTTCGATTTTCATTGCTTCGAGTTTTTCCTCACTCCATGAGCCAGAATCCCATAACTTGGCCATTTCCCTTTGCATACGCTCATTCATAAATTTCATAAGAGTACGCTTAAGATCCTCCAAATCTTGCTCTGACTGTAAGCAAGAAACAACATTTAGTACTGCTCGTTGAGCATTATTGAAATTCAAAATCTGTACTGACATAATAATGAAATTTTTATGGTTATTATAGAAATAGAGAAGTATCGAAATACAATTTTCTACTCTTATTGCAAATATACTATATTTTATTGAATATCAGTAGTGTACAACAAAGATTTTTCTAAATTTTACCTTTCTGAAATTCTCTTTCCCTTGCATTCCCTTGCGCCAGTCATTACCTTTGCAATGCCCCGACGCGTTCTTTGGCTTGTTTACATACTTTTTATTTATTACCACCTGCCCTTACTCAATAATCCACTGCTCTACTCCACGTGTCTGGCTTGAGAAGTTGACACCTATTTTATATAAACGGCGCTTGTCCATTGCGAAGGGAGCGGCATAGTCGGAGTCGTTGATTTGGCAAAGAGCCTCTTCTGCCGTACGGTCGAGCTTGCACTCTATAATATAAATATAGTCGGGAGTCTGAATGAGGGCATCGATGCGACCATCGCTTGTGGGACGTTCCACCTGAGTATAGAATCCCATTATCTTGAAGACCAGATACATTGCATTCTGGAAGTAAAGCTCGGCATTGCCCACTACCTGATAGCTTGTATCGGCAAAGAACGCCTTCATGCGCTGCATAAAGCGTTCGGGATTGCCTGACTCTACATCCTGAACAAACTCGTCAACCATAAAAGGCGAATTATTGCCTGCCGATGTATATAACGGCAAAAGGAAATTGAGGAAACCTTCTTCTACTTCCTTGTTTGGAAAGCCAAGCCGGTATTTCTTGAAACGCTCGTCGTAACCTTTTATAGTAAGGTAACCGCTCTGATATATCATAGGAATAGGATTGGTAGACATCGAATCAACGCTGTTTATAACGTCGGCAGATATCTGCTCCTTTGTAAGGTTCTCCAACTCGTAATGATGAAGTTTTAAGAGTTCTACAAGGAATGTTGGTGTACCGGTTTCAAACCAATATGCATCATACTCCAACTTTGACATTGTGTTTAGAACACTATATGGGTTATATATTCCTATGCTGCCAGACTTAAAATGATACCCATCATAATTAATCCTAAGCTCTTCAAGTGTATCCTCTTCTGTCTTACCGGTAGCATCGCTCAGTTCTGCTATTCCTTCTTTGAAATTAGCCTTCAGTTCCTTCTCCGTTATACCGCAGATACTGATAAAGCGGCTGTCCATAGAAATGTCCATAAGATTGTTGAGGTCGCTGAACACGCTCACCTTGCCAAACTTAGTTACACCAGTAAGGAATGCAAATCGGATATATTTGTCCTGAGTTTTCAATACAGAGTAGAATGCCTTCAACTCATTACGATAGTTCTCCTGCAATTCCTTATCATGAAAGGTCTGCAAAATAGGTTTGTCGTATTCGTCGACAAGAATCACCACATTGCATCCTTTCTTTTGGGCTGCACGCTCTACAACTCCCTTGAAGCGTAGAGCGAGTGTTGTTTCCGACTCAGACTTGCCATATTCCTTCTCCCAGTTGCACAGATAATCGTTGAGTATTGCATACAGACTGCCCTTCTCTCTGAAGTTGGCTGTATTCAAGTCGATGTGAAGGATGGGATATTCGAGCCAATCTTGCTCCAAATCATATATAGCAAGCCCTTCGAAGAGTTCTTTCTTTCCGCTGAAATAGGCTTCAAGTGTTGATATTAGCAGACTTTTACCAAATCTCCTTGGACGGCTAAGAAAATAATACTGTCCCTCATCAACAAGACGATATATCAACTTCGTCTTATCGACATACAAGAACTTATCTTTTCTCAGTTTCTCGAAATTCTGTATTCCTACTGGATATCTCATATTTACTCCTCCTTACAAAATAAGGTGCTTACTATGCTTATTAACTCTTTACTTCGTCAGATTGGCTATCGTAGCTATCATGGCAGCTATCGACGACATGCTTGTTCCGAGACTCATAATCTCAGCCATACTCATCTTGCGCTTCAGTTTGGCTGGCACTACAATCTCACAACCCGGCATTACGCGTGCACCATGACTCACCTTTGCCACACAACCATTCATATATATAATGTAAGCATTACTCTTGACAGCATCGGAAGCGTAGCCTCCTGCCTGATCGATATAGTAAGAGGCGCGCTTGCCCTTCTCGTAGGCTACGGTATTGGCATACATAACGGCACCATTAACCTTGACCGTTCCGTTGTACTTAGGCACAATAAGACGGTCGCCCTCGCGCAACACTACATCAGCATCGCTACCTGGATTCTTCAATGCTTTCTCAAGGTCGATGCCTACGGGATATTCGTCGGGCACATTGAACTTGGCAAGTTCGGCATTCTTGGCTCCCTCAGCAGCCTGCTGCAGACCGCCAGCATTGTTGCTGCTTGCCGAAAGCTGTAGCAGATTCTTCTGCAACTGCTCCTGCTGCATACGCAATACAGCACGCATACGCTCCTTCTCGGTCTCGTTGGCACGACGCATAAGGCGTGCTCCCTTGATATAGGCAAGTCCGTTAGAACCGCCTGACTTGCGGAACAGCTCGCTCAATCGTACATTGTCCTTAGGCAAAGTGTACATTCCTGCAAACACTACCTCACCCTCAACACTTACATTCTGCTGTTCGCTATAGGCTGGGCTACGCATTACATACACTTCGTCGAATGGCATAAGCTTGAACTCTGGGCGTCCATCTACTGCAAACCCGTCCTTCAACGATACGGTAAAGGTCTGGGCTATGACTGAGTCGGGACGCAAGGCTTTAGGATCGGTAACACGTCGACTGATATTAACATTTACTGATGAAGCACTATCGGTAAGTCCACCTGCCTGAAGCACGAAGTCTTCAACGGTCTCGTTCTCGGCATAACGATATGTGCCAGGATAGTTTACCTCGCCACGTATGGTGATGGTACGCTCCTGTATCTCTTCTGAACGTGTAGGAATGAAGAGAACATCATTTTCCTTCAACGGTATATCAGCTACTCGTCCGCTCAAGATGCCTGCTACATCGACACGTATAGCCTCAAGAGTGCGGTCGGACTTCATACGATGCATTACGGCACGAGCTGTAAAGGCTTTCTCGGTAACGCCTTCTGCCTGGGCAAGAAGAGTACGCACGCTGTTGATTTGACCTCCAAGATTGTACTTGCCGGGACGGAATACTGCACCACGTACCTCTACGGTATTGGCAAAACGAGGCAAGATGGAATCGACCTCAACCGAGTCGCCATCGGCTATCTGGAAACTTGAGAAGTCAAACTCGCCTACATTATAGACTGAATACTCACGTCCGGTCTTGCGATTGACACGAACAGCCTTGGTGTAGGCATCGCCTGTGAACGAACCTGCATATTTGAGAAGCGAAGCTACCGACTCGTTCTTCTTCATCTCGTAGAACATAGGACGCTTCACCTTGCCCGAAATATTGACAAGACAGTCGTAGGGACCTACAACGATAACATCGCCTTCGGCAAGACGCACATTGCCTGTAAGACGTCCGTTGAGAATATAGTCGTAGATATCGACTACGGTAACGAGCCGACCGCTACGATAAACCTTTATGTTGCGCAATGTACCAAGGTCATTGGTGCCTCCTGCCATGTATAGGGCGTGGAATACTGTGGCGAAAGCCGACAAAGTGTATGTGCCTGGCAGACGCACCTCACCCATCACATTGACCATAATGGTACGTGTCTGACCTACCGTAAGGCGTACACGGCTGCTTGTATAGCGACTACCAAGCGTAGAACGCAGGCGCGCATTGGCCTGTGCCACGGTGAGTCCTGACACCTGAACCGGTCCGTAACCCTCGATTGTAACGTCGCCATCGGGCGATACGGTACATTGCTCTGTCTTCTGTGATGCTCCGTAGATGTCAATAATTACGGCATCGCCAGGACCAAGACGATAGTTCTGGGGTGTGGCTATGTTCATGTTGGGCTCGAAAGAAAGGAGCTTGCTGTTGAATATATCACGACCGAACACACGGTTTGCGTTCTTCGACGTGTCGTCTGCCTTATTATCTATGTCGTTCTTAATCAATCCAGACATCTCTTTCTGAAAGTCGACATACTCCTCATCGTTATCATCGTAGGTATGAGTATAGCTGTGGTCGGGCTGCGCCTTTACTCGCTGCGAAGAATATTCGGCAGCCTCAGCATCAACCTTCTTACCATAGTCCTGACGTTTCTTGCCGTTGTTGGTGCGCATACGTGAGGTTTCACTTGCGCCCTTGCCTGACATAGAACTCATCGAGCCTTGATTCATCTGGCTCTCGTACTTGGTGCGCACGCGACGTATCTGAGATATGTCAACTCCACGCTGCATGAGTTTGGTTACTATCTGGGCATTTGACGTGCCGGCTGCATGCTCCTTGGCTACAAATGCCATAACCTGATCGTCGGTCATAGACTGTGCTGCTGCCGCCAAAGGCATCAGAAACGCGAGTAATACGTATACTATGTATCTTCTCATTATGTATTAATAAGTAATTTACTTGAATACTATATATAACTGCAAAACGTCTTAATTGTTGTGTTCGCTGTCGACTTTTAGCGCTTTATCGCGAATATCGTTGAGTACCAATCCTGCTATGGTGAAGCCGAAGATGGCTGTAATGTGTGACATGCTGCCATTGGTTTGCCTCTTTGATTCAGGTTCGGGTTGCGTACCGACATTGTCAAGCAGTTCCTCGCTATACACACATTGGAACTTATGGGCGGGTTTAAGTTGGGCACGCTTCATACGCTTGCGCAAGGCTGAACCGAGCGGACAGCCACGCACTTTCCAAAACTCCGCCACGCGTATTCGGGTTGGATCCATCTTCAAGGCTGCTCCCATCGACGAGAAGAATACAGCTGATGTCTGACATGCGCGCATTATGAGCGCCACCTTGTCCTTAAGCGAGTCGATGGCATCGATAATATAGTCATACTGGTCGAGACAGAACTCGTCGGCTGTCTCCTCGGTAAACACCTTCTGCAAGGCTGTGACCTCGCAATCAGGGTTGATCTGGAGCAATCGCTCCTTTAACGCCTCCACCTTGACACGTCCTATAGTGTCGGTTGTGGCCATAAGCTGACGGTTGACATTAGATGCACACACGCTGTCGAAGTCGACTATCGTAATGCGACGTATGCCTGAACGCACCAGACACTCTACACACCAACTGCCTACGCCACCTACACCAAACACGATGACGCGCTTGGAGGCTATCTGATTCATCACATCGTTGCCCAAGAGCAATTCGGCTCTCTGGAATATATCATTTTCTTTTTCCATTGTCTTTCACTTTGTTTGCCATTTGCAAAGTTACGGAATTACAGAAAATAAACAATGGAAAAGAATGGGATTTTATACAATAACAATAGCGGAGGTCTTTCGGCCTCCGCTACTATAGTTTGCTGTTTCAATATTCTTGCTGCGCGTCGGACGGGAGTCTGACGTTCATGTATTATCTACGACGCAGAGTCTTCGGGACATTATTGTCGATGCGCTTCAGGGGGACACCCTTGCCATACGACTTGCCCTGTGATGTTGTCTGTACAGAATCTGAGCCAAGGGCACGTGTGCCGCGACCTGTGACACGCTCGCAATCGAACGTTATATTCTCGTCGACGTTGACGCCTTCCATTACTCCATTGAACAAATCCTGCTTCTCTTTATCACTCCATCCGAGGTAGAAACCAGAGGTCTGTGAATTGGTATTGGCATCGAGAAGGTATCGGGATCCGCTCGGGATGTACTCTATATTGATATTGCCCGTACGAGGGTCGATATACCACTTGAAACGTCTAACCTCTGAATAGCCTGTATCATCAGAATCCGTCTCATAACCTTTACCGTTGCATGATAAAGAAGTATACTGCGTGAAGGTGAACTCTACGTTGAAGTTTGCCTCATACCACTGGCCATCCTCTTTATAATTACTCTTGGCATTACCCGTCCATGTGCCGTTAAGGGTGCGAGCCATAGATACAAGCTGGTTGTTACCATAATCAAATGGATCATTATACCAATCGTATTCGTCATACCATTCACCATAATAGTCGTCATACCAATAATCATCGTCAGTATCACAACTTGTCATCATTGCCGGCATTAATGCCAACATGAACATCGTAAGGAAAGTATAAATTCGTTTCATAATGTATGTGTTTTAATTGTTTTCTGATGCAAAGATAGAAAAACCAAACAACACGGCAATGTATAAAATCCATAATAGTAAGTAGGGAAATCCCTATTTGCTACTTTACCAGTCATAAAAACGACATTACTGTTGCCTATATAGATAATAATGTATAAATTTGCCATACACATTACTATTGTATACAATCAAAAAAGGAGAATATATGAAAGTATTTCAAAGTTCTGTTGTGCGCGCTTTGTGCGCCATAATAGTAGGAGCGCTCATCGTAAAGTATCGTGAACTTACCGTAACGTGGATAACTATTGCTATCGGCGTGCTGTTCTTCCTGTCGGGAGTGTTCTCGTGCGTAACATATTTCATAGCACGAGGCAAGAAGAATGACGTGCAGGTGTTTGATGCCGACGGCAGACAGCTGACAGGCTTGAAGCCAACGTTTCCTATCGTAGGACTGGGCAGCCTCATCCTTGGACTCATCCTGGCTCTTATGCCCAACACATTCGTGCAGAGCCTGATGTACATTCTTGCAGCTATACTCATACTGGGAGCCGTAAGCCAAATGGCTAATCTTGTAGCAGCATCACGCATGGCACGCATCGGGTTCTACTACTGGATTATGCCGGCTCTTACTCTGCTTATAGGTATTGTAGCTATTGTTTCGCCATCGTCCATTGCATCGGCTCCATTATTCGTCATAGGCTGGACCATGATTGTCTATGGAGTTGTGGAACTGACCAACGCCATCAAGCTGCTCCAGTTGCGTCGCAGCCTGGAGCGTAGCGTAAGTACCGACGTAAAGGAAGACGAGCAGCAACCAAAAGACCCGAACCAATAACCGTAAAGGTTTAAACCTACATTTCAAAAGGCTTAAACCAATATTATAAAAGGCTGGAAATAACACAATAGGGATTTTCCCACAGGGGTTTAGGGAAAATCCTTTTGCCAACCCATAATGTGTATGTACCTTTGCAAGTGTAAAAAGAAAGCATTTGTCGAACAATATAAAACATATACATTATGAAAAAGCTGATTTCCATACTAATGCTTCTGATGGCGTTCACGATGTCGTCAAACGCCATGAGTTATGAACAGGCTCGCCAGCAGGCTTTGTTCCTGACCGACAAGATGGCTTATGAGCTGAATCTGACCAACGACCAGTATGAGGCAGCATACGAGATAAACCTCGACTACCTTATGAGTGTAAATACCGTCGACGACCTGTATGGTGCCTATTGGCGCTACCGCAATCTCGACATGAGCTATGTTCTGCTTGACTGGCAGTATCGTGCATTCTGCGATGCAGCCTACTTCTATCGCCCGCTTTACTTCAACGCAGGCTACTGGCACTTTGGCATTTACGCCCGCTATCCGCATCGCGACTACTTCTACTTCAATCGTCCTACTGTGTACGTAAGCTATTGTGGCGGACACTCATGGGGCATGAACCGTGGACGTTCTTGGTATCATGGACGTGACTATGGTCCGCGTCGTGGCGACAACCACTTTGGAATGCGCGACGGATTTGACCGTGGTGACTATGGACGTGGCAACAGACAGTCGTTCGGTTCACGTAGTCCGCAGCCTGTAACAAACCATCAGTACGGTTCGTTCGGTAACAATAGCAACCGTCAGCAGAGTTCGTTCGGCAGCCGTGGCAGCAGCACACGTACTACAGTAAGACAGCAACTGAACGACAACAACACTAATCGCGGACAGTTTGGTTCTCGACGTGGAGGTGATGACTTATATGGCACACCACGCAATACGTTCACACGTCCCAACTCTTCCAATCAGTCAAGACCGTCGTTCGGCAACAGCAGCCGCAACAACTCATCATCATTCGGAAGCGGTTCGCGCTCTAACAACAGTTCTTCGTTCGGCTCACGTAGCTCTTTCGGAGGCAGTCGCAGCAATGGAGGAGCATCATTCGGAGGCGGTTCGCGTTCAAATGGTGGAAGCAGAAGTAACAATAGTGGCGGAAGCCATGGCTCATTCGGAAGCCGTCGCTAAAACGTAGCATACAATCATAGGACAACAACACAATATATAAATGTCAAAATGAAGGGTGAGGGTGTCAAAACAGAATTGTTTTGAACACCCTCATTTTTTTATATCCATATTCAGGATAGTTCATTTGGGAGATTAACAATCAGAACAGCAAATTAAAAAAAGAATAAAATTTGGTTGCAAGAGTCAGTTTTTTGAAAATAAATGGTAATTTTGTAACTGTAAAGATAAGAGAAAGTTTACAACAATACTGCTTTTAAATAATTCCGTTAAGTTATGGATTCACTATTTACACTTCAATACACCTGCTTGCTGGTATTCGCAATGCTAATGCTGCAACTGCTTGTATCACGACTGTATCAGAATTCTACAACTCCGCAATACGAGAAGTCGCGACTGCTGCTGGCTGCAACAATGCTGATACTGGTAGTTCACTACGCTCTGCAGATAAAGTTCAAGCTGAGAGCTAATGACGATAATGTCGGCACAGTATTCAATACTTTGTTCTATCCTATAGCCAACTATTTTCTGGCTTGTTCAATAATACAGCTACAAAGTTCGCGCAAAACCACACGTCGCTATGCCATAGCAGGCGCATTGGCTTGCTTATCCATAGTCGTGGTGTTTGCAATAGGATGGTATACAAGTGGCAATATGGCACTTGACGGAATGCGTGGTATAATATTCGCCATGTACGCCTTGAGCATGGTGTACTTCATGACGTCGCCTACCATTATACTAAGACGCACACAACACCGCATCAACGACGACACCGGCGGCGACATATCAACATACGACCGCTACACAAAAGCAAGTTATCTATTGCTTTCCATGCTGTCGTCCACACTTATTTTTGCTGTAACTTGGCGACCGGCATTGTATGTCGTCGGTCCGCTAATGCTGTTCACTATGTTTCTGTTCGTTTCAAGTTTTGTGGCGTTAGGCTTCAACATGGCTCCCGTTGAAGACGTGCTGACCGATGACGACACCAGCAACACGACATCAGACTATTACGACGATTTTGCAAACGACGACCCGGCAATAATATCAGAAGGACAGATAGAAAGAATAAGCAATATACTGGAACGCTGGGTGACAGACGGAGGATTCAGAGATTCTTCTGCCAACATAGGCAAACTGGCACAACAGACAGGAGTGTCGCGCATACGATTGAGCCAATACTTCGACCAATATCTTAACTCTACATTCCGCATATGGCTTTCGGGCATACGCTTTGCCGAAGCACAACGCCTTGTCAATGCACATCCCGAATACAACAACGACACAATATCTATATATTGCGGATTCTCATCGCGCAGCCAACTGTACAAGATTTTCAACGACAATACGGGTATGTCGCCACGCGAATGGCGCGAAATGCAGGGCTAAAGAGGTTCAATATAATTGTTGTTAAACTTGTTTTGTGTTATTTTGCCAATTAAATCGAAAATTGTAATTTTGCATATTGTATATTGAAGTTTCGCAAGTTTACAACTTGCAAAACAGTAGACGAGTAGACAAGATACGAGCAGACAAGGAGATTGGCTTTCCTTGACAATCGTTGAGTACACCCGAAGATTACAGAACAATTCATTTATAAGATTTTATAATAATTATGGCAAAGAAAGCATTATTGATGATCCTCGACGGATGGGGCATCGGCCAGCATGGCAAGGGAGACGTTATCTACAACACACCTACTCCTTATCTCGACTATCTCACAGCTGTTAGTGCTCACTCACAGCTCCTCACCTGCGGCGAAGATGTTGGTCTGCCCAAAGGACAGATGGGTAACTCGGAGGTAGGTCACCTCAACATCGGTGCGGGTCGCATCGTTTATCAGGACCTCGTTAAGATCAACCGCGCATGCAAGGACGGTTCTATCCTCAAGAACAAGGAAATCATTAACGCTTACAGCTACGCTCAGAAGACCGGCAAGAAGCTCCACCTTATGGGGCTTACTTCTACCGGCGGCGTACACTCTTCACTCGACCACCTCTTCAAGTTCATCGAAATCGGCAAGGAGTATGGTCTGAAGGACGTATATGTACATTGCTTCATGGACGGCCGTGATACCGACCCGAAGTCGGGCAAGGGATTCATCGAGCAGGTACAGAAGTGCTGCTCTGACAATGGTGCACACATCGCAAGCATCGTAGGCCGTTTCTATGCAATGGACCGCGACAAGCGTTGGGAGCGCGTCAAGGAGGCTTACGACCTGCTCGTTGAAGGCAAGGGCAAGCAGTCGGCTGATATGGTTCAGGCTATGCAGGAGAGCTATGACGATGGTGTAACTGACGAGTTCATCCTCCCGATAAACAACTCTACCGTTGACGGTACAATCCAGGAGGGCGACGTTGTCATCTTCATCAACTATCGTAACGACCGTGCCAAGGAGCTTACTGAGGTGCTCACACAGAAGGACCACACCGAGGCTGGCATGCACACCATCAAGGATCTGCAGTACTACTGCATGACTCCGTACGACGCTTCGTTTGAGGGCGTACACATCCTCTTCCCGAAAGAGAACGTAACAAATACTCTCGGCGAATACCTCGCTGCCAACGGCAAGCGTCAGCTCCATACTGCAGAGACAGAGAAGTATGCTCACGTAACATTCTTCTTCAACGGTGGTCGTGAGACTCCGTATGAGGGTGAGGACCGTATCCTTGTTCCTTCACCTAAGGTTGCCACTTACGACTTGAAGCCGGAGATGAGCGCATACGAGGTTAAGGACAAGCTCGTTGGTGCTATTCAGACTCAGGAGTACGACTTCATCGTTGTCAACTTCGCCAACGGCGACATGGTAGGCCACACAGGTATCTACAACGCTATCGCTAAGGCCGTTCACGCTATTGACAACTGCGTTAAGGAGGTTGTTGAGACTGCTAAGGCTAACGATTACGAGACTATCATCATCGCTGACCACGGCAATGCCGACCACGCTCTCAACGAGGACGGCACTCCTAACACAGCCCACTCACTGAACCCGGTTCCGTTCATCTACGTTACTGACAACAACTCAGCAACTGTCAAGGACGGTCGTCTGGCTGACGTAGCTCCTTCTATTCTCCACATCATGGGACTGGAGCAGCCTGCCGATATGACTGGCGAGAACCTTATTGAGGACAACAAGTAATCTACGGATTAACCAAATAAACAAGTAATCTACGGATTTTACTAAATAAATAAAAAAACTGGCAAGTTGACCAATTGGTTGACTTGCCAGTTTTTTTTGTATATGCAATAATATGTTTACTTCACAACCAGCTTTCCATTCACGCTGGTAACGTTGTATGTCTTGCCCTTTTGGGTCTTGAAGCGTACGGTCTGGTTGCCATAGCGCACCTCGCACGGCTCACCTGCACCTGAATAGACAGTAGCCTTAGTCAGCTTGCCACCATTCCATACGATGCCAACGGTGAAGTTGCCACGTGCACGGAGTCCCTCTACAGTTCCTTCAGCCCATACATCGGGCAAGGCAGGCAACAGATGTATGAATCCCATGTGGCTCTGCATAAGCATTTCGGTCACACCGGCAGTTCCACCAAAGTTTCCGTCAATCTGGAATGGAGCGTGAGTGTCCCACAGATTGTCGAGTGTGCCATTCTTAAGCAGATTGCCATAAAGCTTATAAGCATGGTTGCCGTCGTGCAGACGTGCCCACTGATTGAGTTTCCATCCCATCGACCATCCAGTAGCGCCGTCGCCACGATGCTCAAGCACTACACGCGAAGCCTTTGCAAGCTCAGGAGTAGTGACAGGCGAAACGGTATGGCCCGGGTGCAAGCCGAACAGATGATTGACATGACGATGCTCGTCCTTAGGATCATCAATGTCGCGCGACCATTCCATAAGCTGTCCGTAACGACCTATCTGATAAGGAGCGATGTGCTTCAATGCATCTTCCCACACACGGCGGTCCTTGGCGTCGCGGCCGAGAATCTTGCTCGCCTCAATAGCATCCATAAGAATCTCGCGCACCACAGCGTGTGCAAACGTAGCACCCTCGTCAACCGGTCCGTGTTCGGGCGAAGTAGACGGTGCTGCGGTATATACGTCATCCTTGCGATGCCACAGATAGTCGGCAGCAAAGTCGGCACTACCCTTGATTATGTCGTAAGCCTCATTGGCAAGGAATCGGCGGTCGCGAGTATAGTCGTAGTAGTTCCACATGTGTGTGGCAAGCCACGGACCTGCAAACGGTGAGAAGTTCCACGACATATCCTCGCTCGCCAAGGGCGAAGTGAATCCGAAGATGTTGGCAGATACAGATGTTGTCCATCCACGTGTACCGAAGTAGGCCTTGGCAGTAACCTCGCCAGGCTTGATGAGAGTACGTATGAAGTCGAACAACGGCTGTTCGCACTCGCTGAGGTTGGTCTGGCATGCCGGCCAGTAGTTCATCTGCACGTTGATATTGGTGTGATAGTCGACACGCCAAGGTCCGTCAACGTTGTTGTGCCATACTCCCTGCAGATTGGCAGGCATATTGCCGGGACGCGACGAGGCGATGAGCAGATAGCGGCCAAACTGATAGTAGAGCTGTTCGAGATAGAAGTCCTTCTGACCGCGACGATAGTTGCTGAGTCGCTGGTTGATAGGCATGTCCTTAACGTTGGCTGTTGCGTTGTTGATGTTGAGCTTTACGCGATTGAACAGACTGGTGTAGTCATTGTAATGCTCCTTGAACAGTGTCTCATAGCCCTTGGCTACGGCCTGGTCGACCCACTGGCGTGTTGTAGACTCAGGATTGACGCCTACATAAGCCTTTGCATCGTCGAAGTTGGGATTGTAGTTGGGCTTGTAGTCGGTGTCGGCTGTGATGATGAACACCACCTCGTCGGCACCCTTAACGGTAATCTTGCCGTTATGATTGTCGACCGTACCGCCCTTTGCCACTGCCTTCATACGTATGCAATACTGCATATTATTATTGTCAAGACGAGCGTCCCACAGGAGTTTGTCGTTGCCTTCGGCTATCATCTTGCCCTCCGAAACGGGGTTCTTGGCATACGAAAGCACGAGGTTCTGCATAGCCTTGCGCGAAGCCTTGAAGCGTATTGCCATGACATTGGCAGGATAGCTGACGAAGTATTCGCGTGTATAGCTGACGCCGTCCTTGGCAAATGAAACTACAGCCAGAGCCGAGTCAAGAGAGAGTGAGCGACGATAGCCCGTCATGCCCACCTCGCTCAGTCCGGTCTCTATGTACAGTTCGCCTGCTGTAGTGAAGCTACCGAAGCGGAAAGGCTTCTCTGCATCTGCCTCGTAAGGCACAGGACTGTTGAAGTTCTTGCGTGTTAGCAACTCAGCCTTCTTCAGGTCGTTGTCGACAAAAGCCTGGCGGATGTCCTTGATGACACCAGCCGACTGCTTGTTGACGTCCCAATAGTAGCGTGCACCCTTGCTTGTGTTAGGTCCGCCACGCCATAGTGTCTTCTCGTTGAGTGTGATACGCTCGGCAGGAACCGAACCCATGACATTGGCACCTATCGAGCCATTGCCTATAGGAAGCGACTGCGACTCCCATTCCTGGTCGGGATTCTTCACAGTATCGCCCGCTCTGTCAGGTTTGTTTTCTCCCTTCCACATTTGCGGATTACCGCCATACCACACGGCCTGTCCACGCATTGTAGCCGGAGTGTCAAACCAATAGCTAAGGCCGTGCTGCGCCATGGCTGTTGTTGATGAAGTTGCAACGAGTGCAACGGTGTAGAGAAATTTTTTAAGCATTTGTATTTGGTTTATTAGTATCTTCCTGTCTCGTCGACAATATCCTTGATGCTGTTGACAAAGTCGCGGTTGGCTTTCAGCGACTCGATAGTCATAGGCATACGATAGCGCCAGTAATGGAACGGATTGGCAGGCACATTGACACGCTCGCCGGTTGGATCGGCCTGACGTATACGTTCGTCTGTGGCAAGCCAGTCCTGCAACTGCACTATGCACAACATCGACGGGGTCTGCATCTGGCGCACTATTATCTCACGTGCCAGCCATCCCGGCAGCGGATGAGGTGCTGCACCGGTATGATAGAGTACCGACTCATAGTAGTCTTGTGCCACCTCCTTGTCTTCGTCCCACCACAGACGCAGCGTAGGCATGTCGTGCGATGAGAAGAGGCAAACCGAGCGGTAGGGATATTTTGACAGATCGGCGAAGCGTACGCCATACTCCTTGGGCATGGTCTGTACGTTGAGCGAGAGAATGCGCAGGTCTTTCATGACCCAGTCTACGCACTCGGGCACCATACCGAGGTCTTCGGCACACACAAGCATGCGTGTAGCCTGCACCAGTCGGGGCAGTTTCTTCATAGCCTCACGATACCAGAACATATTGTGGCGACGATAGTAGAAGTCGTCATAGAGTCGGTTGAAACGCTGCTTGTCGTCATCGCTGAGTGCAGCATAGGCAAAGGTGAGATGTGCCGTGATGCGCGGATGATAGAGATAGTTGCGCTTGCGGTCGCGTACGAACAGCACATTCTCGATGAGCTTGTACAATCCGTCGCGCAATGCCGTATCGGCTTCGCTGTCCTTGCCAGCAAAGGCAGCCTGCACCTTACGCTCTGTGTCGTATTCGGGACGCATGCTGAAGGTGCCGTCTTCGGCAATGAGTTGCAGATATTTTTCGGCTACATCCAAGGCATGTTCGCCGAAGATGCGCTCCAGCACCCACTTGTTGATGAACGGACGTGTGTGCAGTTCCTCGTCAAGCTCAAATCCGTAGCTGCCTATCTCTGCCTTGGTCATGGGCAGAGCCGGCGAGAACTGTCCGAGCAAAGCATGTACGCAGTCTACCGGAATGTCCCATATACGGAAGAATCCGAGCATGTGGTCGATGCGGTAAGCGTCGAAATACTTGGCCATATTGCGGAATCGGCGCACCCACCACTGGCATCCGTCGGCAAGCATACGGTCCCAGTTGTATGTAGGGAATCCCCAGTTCTGTCCGTTGACAGAGAATGCGTCTGGCGGAGCACCTGCCTGTCCGTTGAGGTTGAAGTATTGCGGTTCGAACCATACGTCGCATCCTGTACGGTCTACACCGATAGGGATGTCGCCCTTGAGTATCACGCCACGTGCCATGGCATGCTCGTGTGCGGCGCTCATCTGCTGGTCGAGCACGAACTGCAGATAGTAGAAGTAGGCGAGTTTCTTGTATGCCTTGGTGCGCGAATTTGACAATTGTCCGCGCTCGGCTTCCGTCCATTCATGATGGCAGGGCCAAGCGTTGAAGTCGGCAGTGCCGTATGCGTCGCGCAAATAGCTGTACTGTGCGTATGGCACGAGCCAGTGTTCGTTGTCGCGGAAGAACTTCTTGAAGGCAGCCGAACGCATGGTGCGCTCGCTTTCCTGCTCAAACATGAGGTGCATGTACTGCTCCTTGGCACGTATCACGCGCTCGTAGTCGACAGCCGGGAGTACGTTGAGCTCCTGGCGCAACGCTTCAAACTCTGCCTGCTGCTTGGCGTCTGCCAGAGGCGGCAACTGGCGCAGGTCGACGTATATCGGGTTGAGTGCAAAGATGCTGATGCACGAATAGGGATAGGAGTCGGTCCATTGGCGCGTCGTGGTAGTGTCGTTGATGGGCAGCAGCTGCAGCACTCGCTGTCCGGTGTCTGCCACGAAGTCGATCATTGCTTTAAGGTCGCCGAAGTCGCCTATGCCGAAGCTGCCTTCGGTGCGCAACGAGAAGAGTGGCACGAGTGTTCCGGAGAGGCGTCGGTTGCACATTGCAAAGAACGACTGGTCTTCTTCTATCACACACACGTCGCCCATGTCCATAGCTTCGAGCTTGAGCGTGCGGTTGTCGCATGTCTCCCACATCACCTTACCGTCGGTGCTGACGGCTATGAACTTGTATTCCAATCCCTTCATTGGCACAGCCTCAGCGCCTTTCTTGGCTGGCTGGGGCACACCGAGGGCGTTGGCGTTGAGGTCTATCTGCCATTCGTTGTAGTTATGCTCGTGCATAGGAATGGCGTGTTCGGTGTTCCATGATCCCAACGAGGGATGCTCGCCTACGATGGCAAGCCTCTCGCCCAGTCGCAACTGAGGCGCACGCACTATCAGACGCACCGTGCGGATGTATGCTGAGAGTCCTACCGAGTGGCGCGGATGGCGGTTGATACAGTCGGTATATGCCGATGTATACAGATAGGAGTCGTGCGGAATCTCGTTCCAGCGGTTGTTTACGGTTATTGTTGTGGCCTTAGCCATGTTGAGGTCGAGGCGGTGTGTCACGGTGATCCACTCGCGATTCAGCTCCTTACCGGCATTGCTGAGCGAGAAATAATAGTCGATATGAGAATTGGCAATGGGGTCAATGTTGTTCAGAGTGTACCGCCAGCGACGTCCGTCGGTAGTAGACATTCCGAACACGGCGGTCTTTTCCTGTCCGTCTTCGGTCGGCACAATGACGTTGAGCAACAGTTCTTCGCCAAAAGAGGTGTTGTAGTTAATATTAAATTGAACAGTCATTACAGTTAAGGTTTTTGTGCCGCGTGGACACTGTTTATAGTTTTAATTGGTTCAAATTTAGTAAAAAGATTGCATACTATAATAAAAAATCGGATTTTTTTAAACACAAATAAGGCCAGAATAGCACAATTCGCTGTTAATGAGTGCTATTCGGGCCTTTTATATTTTCTACAAGAGTCGCTTGTGTCGGAGTATTATCCACGACAGGGCGGAGATTACTACGGATATGAGCAGCGCTATGAGGAATCCGAAACGGCTCTCCTCCATACCGTTTATAAGGTTCATTCCGAAGAATGAAGATATAAGCGTAGGCAACATCATGATGATTGACACGGACGTGAGCGTACGCATCACGGTGTTCATGTTGTTGTTGATGATGCTCGAGTAGGTGTCCATCGTCGATTCAAGAATGTTCGAATAGATGTTGGTGGTCTCGCGTGCCTGCGACATCTCGATGTTAACGTCTTCGATAAGGTCGGCATCCAGCTCGTCCACCTGAAGCTTGAACTTCAGCTTCGACAGCAGCGTTTCGTTGCCACGTATGGACGTAACGAAGTATGTGAGCGAGTCCTGCAGTCGCGACAGGGCTATGAGCGACTCGTTGTTCACGTTATGGTCGAGATTGTGCTTTGCCTTTTCGATGAGGGTGTTTATCTGCTTCAAGCGCTTCAGATACCATACAGCCGACGACAGGAAGAGTCGGAAAATCATGTCGACATAGTCGGTGAATCCCTCGCCGCGCTTCTGCTGGTACGACACAAAGTCGATCATCATGTTTGTCTCGTAATAGCATACGGTGATGGTAACGTCGCGCTTGTGTATGATACCAAGCGGCACGGTGGTGTATGGCGTACGCGAACGTATCTCCTTGACATACGGTATACGAAGGATAATGAGCATCCATCCGTCGTCATACTCGTAGCGTGCACGTTCGTCGGCATCGCTGATGTCGGACAGGAAATAGTCGGGTATGTTGAATTTGTCTTCCAGAAATTGCTGGTCTTCGTCAGTCGGACACGTTACCTGTATCCAACAGTTGGGCTGCCATTCATCGATGGTCTTAAGTGTAGAGTTTGTATTCCAAAATGTTCTCATAAAGATAGGTCTCCATGGGTTAAAACAATGTGTGGGAGACCAGCCGTTATGAGTTGCTGTCCTCCTGCACTACAAATTCATATTTTCCGCGTGATAGTCGTCCATATATTGCGTATATATTGATTTTCGGCTGCAAAGGTATATAAAAATGGCGAATAAGCACGCTTAACTTCTACTTTATTTGCACACTGACGGGCTTTTTTTAACTCAAATGTAACATTGCATAAATTTTTTCGGCTGCCTTGTTGTGTTATCTGAGATTTTTCTAATACCTTTATCGCATAATACTACAAATGGGGATATAACGAAACATTGAATACAAAACGAAACATATATGAAAAAGAAAATTATGCTGACAGCGGCTGCTGTCGTTGTGCTGCTCGTGGCTGCGGTGGCTGCGGGTTCGTTCTATCTGGTCAACTATGCGCTGGTGGATGCACCGCGCCATCGCGACAGCAGTTTCAATCGTGCCATAGCCGATTATCCCGAACTCAGGCTGTGGATTGACAGCTTGCAGGCTGAGGGTGCCCTGCGCGACACATTCGTGGTGATGCCTACGGGCGAAAGGGCGCACGCTATCTTCGCACGCTCTACCAAGGCGCATGGCGCTACGGCTGTACTGGTGCACGGATATACCGACAATGCCACGTCGATGCTTATGATTGCACGCATCTACAACCATTTCCTCAACTACAACATCCTGCTGCCCGACCTTCACGCCCATGGTCAAAGCGACGGCAAGGTCATTCAGATGGGATGGAAGGACCGTCTCGACGTGTTGCACTGGATCAGTCTTGCACCCGGCATGTTCAGAACGCCTGCCGACTCGATGCGCCTCGTGGTGCATGGCATCTCGATGGGTGCAGCCACTACAATGTGTGTCAGCGGCGAGCACATGCCCGATTATGTGAAGTGCTTTGTTGAGGATTGCGGCTACACAAGCGTATGGGACGAGTTTGCACACGAGCTGGGCGTACGTTTCTCGCTGCCCGAATTCCCGCTGCTCTATACTGCGTCGTGGGTGGTAAGGATGAAGTACGGATGGTCGTTCGGTGAGGCTTCGCCGCTCAAACAGGTGGCAAAGTGCCGCAAACCGATGTTCTTCATCCATGGCGACAACGACACTTACGTGCCTACGGCTATGGTCTATCCGCTCTACGAGGCCAAGCCTCAACCCAAACAACTGTGGATTGCGCCCGGCAGCAAGCATGCCCTCTCCTATCGCGACCACAAAGCGGAATACATAAGAAAGGTTACGGAGTTTGTAAGCAAGTGGAACGTTGCCGCTAAGTGAGACGTGAAAGGTGAGAGGTGAGGATTGAAATCCGCCATGCAAATATCGTACTGACGGTAAGAAATTGTTACAAAAGAAAATCTGATTATAGAGATTTCACGGGCGGTTTTTATCGTCCCCAACAGCGCTTCGGTCACCTCAAAACATAAAAAGGGGCTTCTTTGCTCTCCTGAAGTTATCGTTCAGGAGGGCAAAGAAGCCCCTTTTGCATTGCAATCAAGCCTCTTTTGCATTACAAAACGACCCCTTTTGTGCTGCAAAAGGGGTCGTTTTGCCGTGAAATGTAGTCCTTTTGGCATTCCGTCGATTGCACATTCGCAGCACAAATCATTGTATTCGCCTGTATATCAGCAATATCCGTGCTGCACGCGCAAAATTCAAGAATTTCGAGCCAAAGACTTCGTTGCTCGTTCAACTGGCAGTTTTGAGCGGTCAGAAATGCAAATATCGTACTTGAAGCGGAGCTTCGGTTGTGGTGGAAAAGAAGCATAAGGAGGTTGATTCAAGACATAAACAAAGCGGGCTGAAAGCCCAACAAGCACATAGCCCAGGGCGCTGCCCTACCCTTTATACACATCTTTGACAATTCTCAACATCTCACATTTGCAGAAGAAATTGTCAAGTCCTGTTTTGAAAGTTGTATATCCTGGACGTG
>JAIJMN010000016.1:0-21552 GCA_022735715.1 Prevotella sp. | reverse complement strand
AGCGACGCTGTGGTGTGCCCAGGCAGCCGCAACGCACCAATCGTACACAACCTTAGCGTGTGTGAGGCAATACGCTGCCGACCCGTTACCGACGAACGTTCGGCGGCTTTCTACGCTCTCGGACTGGCTATAGCCACCCGACGCCCTACCGTAGTGTGCGTAACGTCGGGCTCGGCATTGCTCAACGTGATGCCGGCTGTGGCTGAAGCAGCCTATCAGCATGTTCCGCTTGTAGTCATTTCTGCCGACCGTCCGCAGCAATGGATTGACCAGCTCGACGGTCAGACCATTCCACAATCAGACGCTCTCGGGCGCTTTGTGCGCAAGGCTGTGCAACTGCCCGAACCTCATAACGACGAAGAACGATGGCTGTGCCGTCGACTTGTCAACGAAGCCATGCATCATGCCACGTGCCGACAGGGCGCACCCGTACACATCAACGTGCCCATCAGCGAGCCGCTGTTTGAATTCAGCACCGAACAACTGCCCCAACTCAGCCGCTTCAACAACATCAAGCGTGCTGCAATCAAGGACGCTTCGATGGATATGCCCGACGCTTTCCATAAAGCAAAGCGCCCCATGATTGTGATTGGACAACTGGCTCACGGCACCGTTTCGCACGAGACAATACGCTCGCTGAGCGAGAAGTATGTGGTAATGAGCGAACCGCTGTCAAACCCTTCGTACATGACAATTCACTTCGACGAAGCCATCAGATATATAGTCAGCGACAACAGTAGCATTAACGACGACGAAGACGACAAGACAGCATACTATCCCGACTACGTCATCTACGTAGGCGACACGCTTGTAAGCAAACCCGCACGCCGCTTTCTTCGCAATGCAAAGGCTCCGTCGTGCCTCATCACGCCTGATGCGGCAGATATTCACGACCCGCTTATGACGCTGACCGACATCGTAGAATGCGATACCGATAGTATTAACGCATTGCTTGCAAGTCTGTGCGATGCCCCCGACACCGACGAACGATGCCGATTCCACGACCGCTGGCAGTCGTTCCTCGACGCATATGCAGCCCATGCCGATGCCTATGCGCCCGAATACTCGCAGATGGCGACTGTAAAATACTTTGAAGAGCAGCTTGCCGACATCGACATAGATATATGCGTTCACTACGCCAACAGCTCAGCCGTACGCTTGGCGTGCATCTACGCACAGCATTATGTATGGTGCAATCGTGGCGTTAACGGTATTGAAGGTTCGCTGTCAACGGCTGCCGGATTCTCACTCGCAACGCACGACATGACTGTTTGTGTGATAGGCGACCTGAGTTTCTTCTACGACCAGAACGCCCTTTGGAACTCCAATCTGCGCGGCAATCTTCGTATCATACTGCTCAATAATCGCGGTGGCGGCATATTCCGGCAACTGCCAGGACTCAGCGACAGTCCGGCTGCCGACGATCTGGTCATGGCGAGTCACGAAAACACGGCTCAAGGCATCTGCACCCAGAACGATATAGGCTACATGTCGGCAAAAAACATGGACGAAATGCAGATTGGCATCGTAACATTGCTTACACGCGAGAGCGAACGACCGATGCTGCTCGAAGTGTTCACCGACAGCAACGACGACGTAAAGGCGCTTGAAAAATACTTCAAATTATAAACTATCATAATTCAAAATAATGGAAAATAGAGAATGGAAGAAGATCGAAGGCTTCGACTTCAAAGAAATATTGTTTGACGAATACAACGGTATTGCCAAGATAACCATCAACCGTCCGCGCTATCGCAACGCCTTCACACCTCGCACAACGTGGGAGATGTCGCAGGCATTTGCATGGTGTCGCGAGGCTCAGCGCATCAGTGTGGTCATCCTTACGGGTGCCGGCGACAAGGCATTCTGCTCGGGTGGCGACATGCACGTTAAGGGTCGTGGCGGATATGTAGGCGACGACGGCGTGCCACGCCTCAACGTTCTCGACGTGCAGAAGCAGATACGTTCGCTGCCAAAGCCCGTTATTGCAATGGTAAATGGATATGCCATCGGTGGCGGACACGTGCTTCATCTCATGTGCGACCTTACTATTGCCAGCGACAACGCCATATTCGGACAGACAGGACCTAAGGTCGGTTCGTTCGACGCTGGTTTCGGTGCCAGCTATCTGGCTCGCATCGTGGGTCAGAAGAAGGCTCGCGAGATATGGTTCTTGTGCCGTCAGTACTCAGCCATTGAAGCCGAGCGCATGGGAATGGTCAACAAGGTGGTGCCGTTCGACCAGCTTGAGGACACTTGCGTAGAATGGGCACAGATCATGATGGAACGTTCGCCACTGGCACTGCGCATGATCAAAGCCGGACTCAATGCCGAACTCGATGGCCAGGCTGGTATACAGGAACTGGCAGGCGACGCTACCATGCTCTACTATATGCTCGACGAGGCTCAAGAAGGAGGCAAGGCATTCCTCGAAAAGCGCAAGCCCGACTTCAGCAAGTATCCTAAGCTGCCTTAATGAAAAGCAAGACAGCTATAACGAAGCGGCTGCTCACGCTATGGCGCAGCCTCATCGACCTGATAGCACCGCGTGCTTGCGAGATGTGCGGCACCCGACTTGGCATCAACGAGAGGCTCATCTGCACCACATGCAACGCTCTGCTGCCACGCACCGACGACGCTTCGTCGCCCTACGACAACCACACTGCACGGCGGTTGTGGGGACTTGTGCCGGTGGAGCGATGTGCATCGTTCGTGAAATATCATCCTCACACGCCCTTCGCAACCCTCATCTACCGACTGAAGTATGGCGGACGCGAAGACATTGGTGAGGAAATAGGACGAATGATGGCTGCCGACTATATGCCGTCGGGATTCTTCGACGACATTGATGCAATTGTGCCTATGCCGCTACACAAAAGACGCAGACGCGAACGTGGATACAACCAGAGCTGTGAGGTGGCACGCGGCATAAGCCAACTGACTCATATACCAGTGCGCGAGGACATCGTTGAGCGTGTGCGTTACACCCAAAGCCAGACGCTGACCAAAGCTACATCACGCTCAACAAACGTAAGCGGTGCCTTTGCACTTAAACAAGGACAGCATCCAAGCGGTATGCACATACTGCTCATCGACGACATCATCACTACAGGCGCGACGCTGACAGCATGCGCAACGGAAATAGCGAAGCTTGAGGATGTGACGATAAGCATTATGACTATTGGAAGAACAGAAGACTGACACGCCCCACTCACCAACCAACAATAAGAATAATGAGATACAAGATAAGCATCACGCCGCGCACGCTGCACTTCAAGCAGCCTGCCGGAACATCGCGCGGAGTGTACAACACACGCAAGTCGTGGTTTGTAGAGATTGAGGACAGCGAGCGTCCGGGATGCAAGGGCGTGGGCGAATGTGCTCCTCTGCCCGACCTCAGTTGCGACGCACGTCCCGAATACGAGAAGACTCTGGAGTCAATCTGCCGTATGATAGAACTGACGGGCAACGTCAATTACGACATGCTGCGCCCCTACCCTTCCATACTATTTGGTATAGAGACTGCCATGACCGACCTGCAGAACGGCGGAAAGGGCATGCTCTTCGACACTCCATTTACACGTGGCGAGGAAGGTATAACAATAAACGGACTGGTATGGATGGGCAGTCACGACGAGATGCTTGCCCGACTGGAAACGAAAATGCAGGCTGGTTTCCACTGCGTAAAACTGAAAATAGGTGCTATCGAATTCGATAGCGAACTTGACCTGATACGTCATATACGCCAGGCTTTCACAAAGGAACAGATAGAATTGCGTGTCGACGCCAACGGCGGATTCACATTCGAGGACGCTCCGAGCCGACTCGAACAACTGGCACGCTACGACATACACTCCATTGAGCAACCCATACGCCAGCATCAATGGGCGCGTATGGCTCAACTGTGTGCTTCGTCGCCGATACCCATTGCTCTCGACGAGGAACTTATAGGCGTGAACATGCCCGGAATGAAGCAGGAACTGCTCGACACCATTCGTCCGCAATACATAATACTTAAACCGTCGCTGCACGGCGGAATACGTGGCACACGCGAATGGATAGACATGGCGCGCCAACGTGGCATCGGTTCGTGGATAACGAGTGCGCTTGAGAGCAATGTCGGACTCAACGCCGTGGCACAATTGGCAGCCGACGTGTATGGTCCCGACATCAGTATGCCACAAGGATTGGGCACCGGTATGCTATTCACCGACAACATCGAGATGCCACTCACAATACGTGGCGAGAAGCTTTGGCGCATTTAGGAGTTGTGAGTTTTGAATTTTGAGTTTTGAATTGTTCTCGGCTACGCCTGCGATTGTGAATTATTCAATTTCGAATTAAACACTTAACATTCAACACTTAACACTTAACATTCAACACTTAACACTTCTCCTCAAGCACAGCCTTTATCTCGGCATCGGTCTTAGTGAGCTTGTCCTTGCATAGTTTTATAAGCTTCTGCGCCGTCTTCAACTGCTCGCAGAGCGAGTCAATGTCAAGCTCACCATTCTCCATCTTATCGGCAATGGACTGCAACTGGTTCATTGCCGTTTCATATTTCATTTCTCTTGCCATAATCATTTGTTTTTGGTTACTACCGAAGTGAATGATCCTTTCTCAACACGCGTTTCAACAATAGCCCCTTCGGGCAGTTCCGTGGCATTGCGCACGGCACGTCCGTTGTATGTAGTGATGCTGTAGCCACGCTGCAGAAGTCGCTCAGGATTGACAGCCTCAACACGCTGCTCTATGAGTTGCAGACGATGACGGGCATCCACAAGCTGCCTGTTGACAGCCGACTGAAGCTTCGCCTGCAAGCTGTCTATCTGCATAAGTGCCGTAGCAATGCGTCGCTGAGTGGCAGCCTCAATGCGTCGCGACAGCATGTCGACACGTGTCACCTCCTTGGTCTTCACCAACGAGAACATCATCGGAATGCGAGCCGACAGCGACTCCATCCTGACCCGCTCGTGCTGCATGCGTCGCTGCGTGCTGTCGACTATGCTCTGGCGTGCCGCATCAATCATAGATTCGGTGCGAGCGAGGTTGTCGATGAGCAACTGTGCAGCCGCTGTAGGAGTCTTGACACGTGTATGCGCCACCATGTCGAGAATGCTCTCGTCGCGGTCGTGTCCGATGCCCGTTATGACAGGAAGCGGAAAGTTGGCCACATTCTCAGCCAATGCGAGCGTATCGAAGCCCGAAAGGTCGCTCGTAGCGCCACCACCACGTATTATCACCACAACGTCGAAATCGTCGTGACGGCTGTAAATGCGGTTGAGAGCGGCTATGACGCTATGCTCAACAGCCTCACCCTGCATCGTAGCAGCAAACAATTCCACCTTATATATATAATGAGCGCTATTGTCGTGTAGCTGACGACAGAAGTCGCCATAGCCTGCAGCCCCATCGCTCGACACCACAGCTATGCGCTGGGCAAACATAGGAAGAGTAAGCTCACGCTGAATGTCGAACACTCCTTCGGCCTTCAGCTGAGCCACTATCTGCTGTCGGCGACGAGCAAGGTCGCCCATTGTATATTCGGGATTGATGTCGCTAACTATCCATGAGAACCCATAGGCAGCATGAAACTGCGCATGCACGCTCAGCATCACCTTCATTCCGGCATGCAGGCGTTGTCCGGTGATGCGCTCAAACATAGGTCGGAGCATGCTCCATCGTGAAGCCCAGCACTTGGCAGAGGCTTTTGCAATGGGCGTATTTGAAAGTTCGTCCTTCTCGACAAGCTCCATGTAGCAATGACCGCGCACCTCCCGCAGTTCGGAAATCTCTGCCACCACCCAATAATCGCCCGGCATATCGATGTCAATGACCGAAGCCACGATAGAGTTGAGTTCGTATAAGGATAATGTCTTAGTCATTCGATAGTTGTTATCATTACTTCAGAAAACCCTGTCGGCGCAACACGTCCATCAGTCCTGCCGACATAGCCTCGTTGTCCTTCTTGGTGTAGCGACAATCGGTGAACACCTGAGCGAGCGTCTGCTTGTTGTTGATGCGGCAGAACTCCTTGCTCTCCTCAAGTGCTTCCTTCTCGGCATAGAACTGGTCGATGCTCTCGGGCGTATAGTCGTGATAGGTCTCGCTGTGCATGATAGCGTCAAGCGGAAGTCGGTCGGTCAGTTCGGGCTGCTCGTCGGGCCATCCCAACGTAATAGTTGCAACCGGCACCACAAGCTCGGGCAGCTGCAATGTGTCGATAATCATCTGCGGCATATAGACCGTAGTGCCAAGGAAGCAGCATCCCAATCCCTCCTCCTCAGCCAGATTGCAGAAAGTCTGGCAGAAGAGCAGAGCATCGGTGGCTGCATTCTGATACGAAAGCATATTGTCATAACCCGGCACAGCCTGGCGGTTGTTGCACCATACAGAGGTGCGGCGAGTATCAGCGCAGAACGTAAGGACTACAGGTGCCTCGGTGACCATAGGCTGATTGAAATGAGCAGGAGCCAGACGGCGCTTCATCTCGTCGCTGCGAGTCACCACAACACTGTAGAACTGCAAGTTGCCCATGGTCTGCGTGCGCTCAGCCTCAGCCAGCAATCGGTGCAACAGTTGGTCGTCTACGGGTCGGTCGGCATAACGGCGTATGCTGCGACGTGTGTTTATTGTCTTCATATGTATTCTGTTTTATGTGTATATGTATAGGCAAAGGTACACAAAAAAACTTATTTCAAACGTCAACTTGCCGTTTTATTCGGTGAGTTCGGTGCCAAGATACTGTCCCTTGCGTGTAGCCGGCACTCCATACTTCATCCATGCTGGCTCGGGCGCACCCTTCATATAGTAGTCGAAGAACTGCTGCAAACGTATGCTCAAGTCCTTGCAGTTGCGACGCTCCACAAGGTTGTGCTCCTCGCGATTGTACTGCAACATCCACACAGGCTTGCCCAATCGACGCAACGCCATGAAGTACTCAATGCCCTGATACCATGGCACGGCACCGTCGTTGTCGCTGTGCATGATGAGCAACGGTGTCTCCACACGGTTAGCACCGAACAGCGGCGAGTTTTCAAGATACAGGTCGAGTCCGCCCTTGTCCCAAATGGTTGCTCCAATGCGGCTCTGTCCGTGCTCGTACTGCATCTGTCGACACACACCCGAACCCCAACGTATACCGCCATAGGCTGATGTCATATTGCTCACGGGCGCTCCGGCTCCGGCTGCGCAGAACATATTAGTGCGTGTAACGAGATAGGCAGTCTGATAGCCTCCCCAACTTTGTCCCTGAATAGCCATTCGTGTGCTGTCGATGAAGTTGAACTGGCTGCACATAGCCTTGGCACCCGACACGATACAGTTGTATGCACTCTCGCCCGGATGCCCCACCTTATATACTATGTCCGGAACGAACACTACGTACCCGCGACTGCAATAGAAGGCAAGGTTGACCGTTGAGCGACTCGGACGCGGGTCGATATGATCGTAAAGCGTCTCCGAACGTTTCTCGTAGAAGTAAATCATCATTGGCAACTTGGTTCCCGGCTCAATGCCTTCGGGCACATAGAGCAGTCCGTCGAGCGGAGTTCCGTCGTAAGCCTTCCAGTGTACCAGCTGGGCATGGCCCCATGAGTATTGCTTCATCTGCGGATTGATATCGCTCACACACTTCTCCTGTGCAAAAGCGGCATCGCTCACGTGCATGTTATAGGCATTGCTGAAGTTGCCCTTCTGATAAGCCACCACATCGGCAGCCCCTGCCTTATACACGTTTACGTAACTGAAGGTGTCAAGCACATTCAGACTGTATGAGTTGTTGTCGTTGACACGCACCGTGGCAAATCCGTTCTTCTTCGTAGTCTCGTCGAAGGCTGTCATGTAGAGCAGTGCATTCTCGTCGACAACATTCTTATCGGTCCACAGCTTTGAGAGTCGTGGAGCATGGCGGTCGTAGACACGATGGCGAAGCTGGATGTTCGACTTGCGTCCATTGCCATTGGTAAGGTTCTGGAATCCATTGCCATCGGGATTGAATTTCCACACATCGTAACGGTCGCTGATAAGCACGCTCTGGTCGGCATTGGTCCATAAGGGGTCGGTATCATACGGTGGCGGGAAGTTAGGATGGTCGTCGGTCTCGTCGTAGAAGTTTACGCCTGTCTGACGAGTCAGATTCACCGTTTTTCCACTTGCCACATTATAGCAGAAATAAGCCGAATCGCTCAAGTTGTACCAAAGGACATACTTGCCATCGGGCGACGACATAGCCATTGCATTAACCTTCTCGGCAATACTGATGCGCTTGCCAGTGTTGACATTCACCAACGAGATGTCCTTGAACTCATCGTCGTCCCACTGCGACTGTATGTAGTATTTGGTCTTGTCTTGCGACAGTGCCCACTCCGAATTGCCTTGATTCATCACAGTCACTCGGTCCCACATGGCAGTTGTGAGCGGAACAATCTGATTGGGATCAGACAAATTGATGACGCTGAGATAAGTCTTGCGCTTGGCATTGGCTACATTCACCTTCTGCTGTGGCTGTATCTGCCAGTCGCGATAGTTCCAAATGTCTACCTGAGCAGTTTCTGCCTCAACAATTTTCGGATCGTCTGGTGCTATATATGGTGCCACACCAATGAGCACACGCTGTCCGTCTTGCGAGAACTCGGGAGCACTGTTCTCATTGAGTCCCCATCCGTTTGGCAGATTACGACTGTAGCCTTGCGGTATAATCTCGCTCGACAGCCCGTTGTTCACATAAAAGAGCGAACAGTGCTTGTTGCCTGTCGTAATAGTGTCGGTAGAAGCAAGGAACACTATCTTACTGCCGTCAACGCTGTATCGAGCACCGCCGTAGTACTTCTTTCCCTGCGAGAGCACCGACATAGTCATTGTAGGCAAGTCGTAGACAGTTGCCGACGACTTGAGTTTCTTGTTCTTCTTGTCGGGATTCACCAGTACCGTCATGCTGCTTGCGTCGGCATTGATAGCATATTCCGACACATTCTTCACCTCGGTCTGCTTGCCAGTGAGTGTATTCACCACAACAAGCACATCACCGTCGAGGCGTTCGCGCGCAGCCTTCTTCTTGTTCTTGTTGGGCTTGCGCGAATGGATGTAAGCCACCACATCATTGTTGTCAATGCCAGTCTTGTACGACTTGATGCGCTCGTACTTGCTGATGGTCCACTCGTCGAAATTGATTATGGCGAGCGAATCCTTCGGCATCTTGTCCTTCTTCACCTTGCGTTTTCGGGCATTGCGTATCTCGGCATATGGAGCCTTTATCAGTACGCACGCAGTGCGGTTGTTTGTAGCGATGTTGGCCTTATAGCCACGTGGCAACAGGAGCTCGCTTCCATCGCTCAGTCGTCGCACCACCAGCTGACCGTTGCCCTCCTGCGGATTCACTTCGTACAGAAGGTATCGTCCGTCGGAAGTCATCTGTGTGTTGGCAATACTTTTCCATCCGTCGTACACCGTATGGTCCAACGGTTTCTTTTGGGCATATGCCATTAAGCAAGTAGCCAGACACAGGCCAAGAGTCAACAATTTTCTTTTCATGTTATCATTAGTTATTATTAACGAGAAAAGGGGGAGTGCCACCACGACACGCCCCCACGGGTTCTAATTAAATTATAAATTCACCAATTGCCCATTACTCCAACGGGCTTGAGATAGCTGTATTATAGTCAATCTCCTTGTTAGGAATCACCCATGTCCAACCATTGCTGTCCTGAGGATTGATAGTAACAGCAAACTGTTTATGGAAGCTACCACCATGAGACGCATCGTGGCGCACGATAGGCAATCCCCAACGCTTGTAATTGAACCAGTCGCGACCCTCGCCGAACATCTCTATACGGTAATAGAGACGTACCTCGTCGAGCAAGTCCTGACCTGTCTTTGTACAAACATAATTTGGATCACGACCCGAATCGTGGTTGAGGTTACACAACAATCCCTGTGCTTCGGCTTCCTTACCAGGCATATGGCAATAAGCCTCAGCCTCGATAAGATACATTTCGGAAGCGCGGAAAAGAGCAAACTCGCCTACACCAGGCTGTGCCTTTACAAGATGCTTGAACGACATATAGGCAAATACCTTAGTTGTACCATACAACTTGCCTGCAAAATCCTTTCTTGCACGTTTTGCCATAGCTGTACCTGCCAATCCTGTAGCAGGATCGTAGCTTTCACCATCCTTAGGAGCGAGGAACATACCGCGACGAACATCAGTTTCAGGAATCAGATCGTACAATTCCTTGCTGATTGCTACCGGATAGTTACGGCAAATACTGGCACTTGAGTTAGACGACTCAAAAGCAAAGAACTGGTAGAAATAAAGAGTCTCCTCCTCAGTGCTAAACACATTCCATATCCACTCGTCGTTGTCAGCACTGAATCCGCTTTCAGGATAATCTTTACCAGATAAGAGCGGATGACCCTCGCGCGCCATCTTGGCATACTTGGCTGCAGTAGGCCAATCCTCACGATGGAGGGCTGCATAAGCATACACAGCATAGGCTGCATTAACATCAGGCAGATGCTTCTCGTCCTTACCACGTTTAATACCGCAATCGTTGAAGTACTTTATCGCTTCGTCAAGATCCTTATATATCTGCTCATAGCACTGAGCCTGAGTAGATGCAGGCATCTCATCCTTCGACTCGTCAATACGCAATATTACACCACGCGAACTGCCATTGTTGCTGTCCATCCATCGCTTAGAGTACAGCTGCAGCAACTGCGAATAACAATAGGCACGGAAAGTAAGTGCCTGAGCCTTCAAGAATGCTTTCTCTGCGTCAGTGCCAGCAGCATCGTCAGTACGACAGATTACAGAATTGGCATTGCCAATCACCTTGTAATAATAGAACCAAGGATAATAGTCGTACAAAGAAGTTGAACGCTCCAGAAACAGGCTGTTGATGATAGACGACCATCCGGTAAGATTGCTCTTCTGGTAGTCGTTGCCAGGATAGTTGCCATACCATGTACGTATTGTACCCTCACCATTACATCCCTGCTGGCCCAGATACTGTTTGGTCATAAGCTTTGACAGACCATTGACAGCCAACTTTACATTGTCGGTAGTTTCGAAGATAGTACCCGTACTGGCTGATGAGTTCGGCTGTAGTTCAAGATAATCGCTACTACATGAAGCTGTGAACATCAATGCACAAGCCGATAATATATATAATGCTTTTTTCATTGTTGCAAGATTTTAATGTCAGTGAAAAAAAAATTAGAACTTAACATCCAGACCTACTGTAAACACGCGTGGTGTAACAAGATAGTTGTACTGGAAACCGCTGAATCCCTGCTGCGGGTTGAGACCTCTACGCTTGGTACTGGTGAAAGCATTCTCGCAAGCGAAGTTGAAGCGTACCGACTCAAGGGTAAGAGCTTTAACCCATGCCTTTGGCAATGAGTAGCTCATATTGATGTTCTTCAATACAATATAGTTGGCACTGGTAATCCATCTTGAAGATGTTCCGTTGTTGTCAGAGCTTGTAGTACTGTTGACCTGCGGAATGCCACCATACCATATACGGTTGGGCGAATCTTCAGTCATACCTTCAGGAACACCATTCCAAGAGTTAAGGATATCCTTGTGGTTGTTATAGGCTGAAGTACCTGTAGCCATAAGTCCTGCATATACACCATCATATATCTTGCCACCCAATGAATAAGTGAACATAGCCGACAGGGTAAGGTCGCGGAATCTTACAGACGGTGTGAAACTGCCGTATACCTTAGGAATGGCTGAGCCTTGGAATTCCTTAATGGCATATGTAGTGTTGTTCACATAGTACTTATCGCCGATATGAACGGTCTTCGAGGTGATGTCACTGCCTTTGGGGTTGCCGATTACTGTTCCGTCGGCTGCCTTAACGCAGTAGTCCTCAAGGTTTGCCTTGTACAGAGAGTTACCTGTCATCTGGTCGACACCTACGTATGTGTAAGTAAAGAACTCGTAACGGCTCTTGCCCTCAATAATCTTCTGTGCTCCAGAGATGATACCATCCTTGTTCTGCTCTGGCAACTCGATAATCTTATTCTTGATGAACGAAGCATTGGTTGCGAAGTTAACAGTCCAATCACGACTCTTGTAAATATCTACATCGGTATTGATCTCGATTCCTCGGTTAGAAATCACTCCCAAGTTCTTGGTGATAGTAGATTCTGCCGAACTTGAAGATGTAGCACCTGCTGATAGAGGAAGATATACATCGAAGAGAAGGTCCTTGTTGCGCTTGTCGAAGTATTCAACACTGATGTTCCAACGGTTGAAAAGACGTGCATCAACACCAAAACCGAACGACTGTCCAGTCTCCCACTTAAGTTCGGAATTAGCAAGCTGTGTAAGATAATATGCACCGCTGTTGTGGTTCTGATCGGCTGCATAGAGTGCCAAATAAGAGTAGTAGCCAGCACCTGCGTCATTACCTACCAAACCGTAGTCAGCACGTATCTTCAAGTTGTCTACCCATTCTATTGGCTTCATGAATTCCTCCTTAGAGATAACCCAGTTGGCACCGATACTGCCGAAGTTACCCCAGCGGCTGTCCTTATGGAAGCGTGACGAACCGTCGCGACGGAACGAAGCCTCAAGATTGTACTTCTCCTTATAGTCATAGCGTACACGACCCAGATAGCTCTCTGTGCGATAACGGTCGCTGTAGCCGTCGCCCGATGTCAGGTTGTTGAAATTGCTCAGGTTGTCCTTACCCTCAAATGTCTGATTGGTCTTATAAATATATGTATAGTCATAGAAGTAGCTGTAGTTCTCATGACCGAGCAATACGCTTACGTTGTGGTCGCCAAACTTGTGGTTCCAGTTGAGCTGCTGCTGGAAAGTCCAGTTCTTGTAGCGATAAATGCTTCGTGACGAACGACCATTGTTACCCTTACCGTTACCGATAATGGCATTGTCGTATGAGCGATACTCCTGATTGCGCACGTTCATCTCGCCCTTAACAGTAAATGTGAAGTCGTTGAGGAACTTGAAGTCCATGTATGCTGAACCCTGAAGAGTGTTGCGGTATGTACGGCTCTTGTTCAAGAGGTTCTCCCAAATCACATGGCGGTCGGCATACTGGTTACGTGTCTGTATTACAGAGCCGTCGTCAGCTGTGTACTGTCCGGGGTCAAACTGACGGTTGCCCGATGCGTCCAGACGATAAGTACCGTCAGCATTGTGCAAGTGTACAGGATAGATAGGCGAAATATTGCGGCAATACATAAATACGTTGGTGAAAGAATTTGCATTATCACCAGTTGTAGAATTTGTCTTCTGGTGGCTACCCGAAATTGTAAAGCCTGTATTGAACCAATTTCTCGGACGGAAATTCAAAGCAGCACGACCTGTAAGACGGTTGAAGTCAGAATTGGTTACATAACCCTTCTCGTCAAGATAGCCTACAGAGAAGTAATAGTCGCTCTTAGAAGAGGCATGGCTTCCACTGAAGCTGTACTCCTGACGATAGCCACTGCGCACAGCCTCGTCATACCAATCAAGATCTTCGGCATAGCCGTCAAGTATGCGTGCATCAGAAACAAGCTTACCATTGGCATCGAACAACTGGTCGTTTGCCTTGTTGTAGATGTTGAGATAAAGTCTTTCCTTGATAAGGTTGTTAGTAGCATAAGCATTAGCTTTAGCCATATCATCGCCAGCTGTCATACGAGCATTGCGCATATTCAGCCAGTTGGTCTCCATAAATTCGTTGGCATTGAGCAAATCATACTCCTTGATACCACGTGAGTATGTACCCTGATTAATCTTCAGGTTGAAGCTCATACGGTCGCCCTTACCACGCTTAGAGGTGATAAGAATAACACCGTTAGAAGCACGGTTGCCGTAGAGGGCGCACGAAGCAGCGTCCTTCAACACTGTGATACTCTCAATATCACTTGAGTTAAGATCGGAAATGTTTCCACCGAAAGGTACACCGTCGAGCACATAGAGAGGACTTGAAGAACCGTTGACGGTGCCAAATCCACGAATACGGATTGAAGCCTCTGAACCTGGCTGACCATATGTACTATTAATCTGAACGCCCGAAGTAGAACCTTCAAGAGCAGAAGTAACACTTGACACTGGTCTAACCTCAATCTGCTTGCTGTCTACCTGCGAAACAGCACCAGTAAGTGTCGACTTCTTAGCAGCACCATAAGCCACTTGCACCAACACCTCGTCAAGAGACTTAGAGTCGTTTTCAAGTATTACACGCATGTTCTGGCGAGCCATAACAGTTCTTGACTTCATACCGATGTATGAAATTACAAGTTTTGTACCTGACTTAACATTCTTAAGACTGAACCGACCATACATGTCGGTAACAGCCCCATCATTGGTGCCTTGAACTTTAACAGACGCACCTACGACAGGAGTCTCGTCTTCAATTGAAAGTACTGTACCCGTAATAACGGATTGAGCCATCGCTTTACCCCCCCCAAACAATAAGCTGGCGAAGCAAAGAATTAAAAATGCTAATCTTTTTTCCATAAGCTCTCTCTCTATAAATTAGTATTAATAATGAGGATTCAGTTAGTATATGTAAGTATTTAGGATTGATTTACAAATATTTCGTTTTTATTTCGCAAATATAGTGATAATGCAAATACGAAGCAAGTAAATGTTTAACAAAAGATAAAAAATCACGAATTTTATACCAACGTACCTTACAAATCGAACAACAAAAGTATCAATAACGTATGTTTTTCGATGTTATACTAACATAATGAAACATTTCTTTATAAATAAAGAGTTTACGTTTTCATATACACACTCACTGCTGCAAAAGAAAAATCTTGGACAGCAGTGTTTATATAACGTAAAATATCTGCGAAAATACTTAACCTAACACATTCTTCTAATATATTTGCTTAACATACCTTTCCCTTTGTAATAAATTTTAATCCTTCTTTAAACTCAACTATAACAATATACCTATTGTCTATTTGAACTGATGTATCATCTGTTATCATTCTTATTTTATATACATAATTGTCATTATATAATTCTTTTAACTCCATATTTACATCCATTCCTTTATTAACCTTATTAGCATACTTATATGGAAATCTCTTTCATATCAATAGACTTATTAATTACCCAGTTCTAACTGATTCTTAACTAAATGATAATACAGTCCATGCTTTTGTGTTAACTTTTGATGACAGCCTGTTTCAATAACCTTACCTTTGTCTATAACTATTATTTGGTCTGCATTTTTAACAGTACTAAGCCTATGGGCGACAACAATTACTGTACGACCTTTATAGAATTTGTTCAAATTCTCCACTATAATACGTTCGTTGTTTGCATCCAAAGAGTTTGTAGCTTCATCTAGAAAAATATAGTTAGGGTTTTTATAAACTGCTCTTGCAATCAAAATACGTTGTTTTTGTCCGTTGCTTAATCCGAATCCATCACGACCTATTTTAGTATTAAACTTTAACGGAAGTCCCATTATATAATTCTTGATATTAGCAATCTCAGAAGCTTTTAACAAACGCTCCTTGTCTATCTCCGCATCATCCACAGCAATATTACGAGCTATGGACTCAGAAAAGATCACACCATCTTGCATAACTACGCCACACTGTCTGCGCCACCACTTTTTATTAAGCATATTTAAATCTGTGCCGCCAATTTTTATTTTTCCACTTAATATTGGATAATAAGCCAACATTAACTTAATAAGAGTTGTCTTTCCACTACCAGAAGCGCCAACAATAGCAGTCACCTTACCTTTTGGTATTTCTATGTTAACATTATCAATTATCAAACAAGGTGAATGTAAATCGTATTTAAAATTTACATTTTCAAATTTTATCCCTTCACTTTCTTCATTCGCTGCTAACCGTAATCCATTCTTACCATCCTCATCATCCATTCGGTGTATTTCGTTTATACGTGCCAAACTTATTTTCATATCTTGAATAGAATAAAAGAACCCCATCAGCTGTTCTACAGGCGAATTAAGCTGTCCAATAATATACTGTATAGCAAGCATCATACCGAGTGTAAGGTGCCCTTTTATTACTGCTGTAGCAGAAACTACTATAATTATAATATTTTTCAATTCATTTATAACAATACCACCTGCTTCCTGTATTTGCTGAAGTTTTTGAGCTTTCATCTGTATACCAAACAAATCTTTTTGTATGTCCTCCCATTCCCACCGACGACGTTGTTCACAATCTTGCAGTTTTATCTCTTGCATAGAAGTTATAAATTCATAAGTTTTATTATTATTGATGGTTTGCTGCTCAAATAGTTCATAATCCAACAATTTTCTACGTTTAAGGAAAAGCGTCAACCAACAACCATAAAGCATACTTCCTATTGTAAAAATAAAGAATATTAGGAAATTATACATTAATAATACAATACTAAATATTATAAATGTAAATATAGAAAATGTTATATTTAGTGTCTGTTGTGTAAGAAAACTATTCACACGATTATGATCATTCATACGCTGCATAAGATCACCAACAAGTTTCGTATCGAAAAACGACATGGGTAGTTTTAGCAATTTTATAAAAAAATCACTCACAAGAGAAATGTTTATACGCATAGAAATATGTAGTAACAACCTACGACGAATAAAACCTATAGTAGTACGACATATTGTAAGCATAAACTGTCCCAATAGTATCAACCATATAAAACCAATATTTTTATTTTTAATGCCTATATCAACAATGGCTTGGGTAAGAAATGGCAATATCAATTGCAATAAACAACCCACAAGCAATCCTAAAATAATTTGAACAAAATATTTACGATACCTCTTAATATATTCAAAAAGAAATTTTAAAGAACGTTGTTCTTTTAAACTATCTTCCTCCATATGTTGTTTATAGAAATCTGATGTTGGCTCCAAAAACATCGCTATACCCATATATTCTTTATTAGACAATGTACTTAACCAATATTTTTTAAACTGTTCAAGGTTATATTTTACCAAACCTTTACCAGGATCAGCAACGTAGAAGATTTTACCCTTCTTTATTTTATAAAGCACAACAAAGTGATTTTGATTCCAATGTAGTATACAAGGCATTACAGCACTATAAAGTGCAGTTATTGAAATTCGTAAATTATTAACCTTAAAACCTAAGTCATTTGCTATTTTTGAGACAGCTAATAAAGAAATACCATTTGAAGAAATACCCGTTCTTTCAGCTAATGTCTCCAAGGATACATTACGTCCATAAAAATTACAAATAGATGAAATGCAAGAAATACCACAATCCATTGCATCACGCTGTCTAACTAAAGGAAACTTTCTCATAATAATATTAACTAAAAAACTCAATTAGAAATTAAGAAGCTAAACCATAGTATCCACTTTGAATGCAGTTACATTGACTTTTGGCTTAGCTCCTTAACCCCTATTATATATGATAGATAAATTAATTAGCCATCTTTGGAGTATTGTCGTTAGTCAGACCATCGTCAGTATATTCATTGTTAAGCGACTTGCGTTGATGTCTGCGTGCTTTACCCTTTGAGAATGACCATGTCGCGGTAAGGCGCACCATGGAGTGTAATGGTTTCCAGTCTTTGTTTTCTTTATACGAGAAGCCTTCGCATTTTCCCTCAACGTAGTCGTTGTGTGCCGAGTAGTTCCATTTGGCACCGAAAGCCCAATCCTTGTATTTGTATTGGAATGTGGTGGCAAATTGGGCGCTTCCTCTCATTGTCAAATCACCAGAAACCTCTTTGGTAGGAGAGTTGGCCGCCAGCGTCAATGCCCAACTGTTGCGCGAAATGGTTATGGTGCAACCCGTACGGAAATATGACAGCCTTACATCTTGTGATGGGGTGTCGAGTGTGGAATAATAATATTCTATATAAGGAGAAAACTCCAACCATGACACTGGATACCATGAGCCGAACAGATTAAGCACATTGTCAAAGGAGTGGGATATCTTTTGTGGACGCGAATAGACAGTATTGTTGTCGACAGAAAGTATGGGGACGAAAGGGTGATATCTGTATTTTGGCGTGTACTGTAGTACTATCTGATTGTCGTTATTGGGTGAGAAATAGGCAAGCAGCAGGTTGTTGTTCCATTCCCAATATGGTTTTAGATTAGGATTACCCATAGCTATAAAGTTACGGTCGATATGAGTTGCAGATGTCGTGAGCTGTCCGGATGTAGGTCGCTGCATCTTGATTTGGGTAGTTAGTTGCACACTGAATCCTTTCCATGCTTTCTTGCCCCACCAGTCGGAGTAGAGGCGGAAGTAAGGAAGTGTAGAATTATAGGTGTCTGATTCTGTGATTTGTTTGTTTTGATACAGACCTAATGTTGGATATAGTGTTATTCCTCTTACCTTCCAGTATACACCGGTGTAGAGCGTACCGGTATGGGATGTGGTCAGATAGGTATCAGTAAGGTATTGCTGTCGCAGATGCAGATACTCATATTTGGCTCCCGCACTGAACGAACCGCCTAAGAGAGGGGCGGAATAAGCAACGTTTGTGAGGAATGAGTAGGTGCGGTTCTTTATATTTTCGTCAATATGTGAGTTCATACCAGAAATATCCTCAGGGAATTTCTGCTGCAGAAAATGGTCGGAACTTGATTTCGAAAACGTATTTACAACATTCACTGCCAGTGAGCGTCGTTTTCCCAACGAGTAATTGTAGAACAAATCTGCCACGAGGGTGCGTGAATGGCTTTCCAACTTGTCTGCATTTGTTCCTTTCTGCTGTATTTCGGGCATTTCGATTTCTGATGCAAACGACTGCTTACGTGGATTCCATATATATTTGAGGTTGGCATTGAACAGATGTCTTGACTGAAACCGTTGGTAGGTAGTCTGCACGTATTGGTAGTTTCCTTTATATCGGTTGTCATCGCCACGATAGAGAGTCATGTTGCCTTTGCCGTAATCATAGTATGAGTCAAGGCTGATGTCACCGACGTTGCGATAGTCGGTGAAATAGTTAACCTTAACTTGATTGAGCGAATCGGCATAGGTGAAATTAGCCTGATTGGTTCCGAATCCGGTAGTAACGGCATTGCTTGTATTTATATAGGCAGTATAAAGCTTGTTGTGCTTTTTCTTCATCACAATGTTTGCCACTGGCCCACTTGTCAATGCCATATATTGGGCTGGAGGTATAGGATAATATTCCACATTCTTCACCTCGTCGGCCTTGAAGGTGCGAAGGTCTAACGCTGTGGAAGGAATACCATTGATTAAGACGAATACATGCTTGTGGTCGAACGATGTGAGTTCTGTTTCATTAAGTGTGGTTCGGAAGAGTCCTAACGATGACACTGCATCCAATGCGTTCGTACCGAAGTTACGGTTCTTTTTCGACAGGAACAACAACGTGTGATCGCCTTTCGGAATGTATTTCACTCCTTTCACTATCACCTCATTCAATTGAATGACTTTTTCATTTACAGTGTCCTTTTCTTGGACTTGTGCCATTAGGTTAGATGATGCAAATAAAACCAATGCAGCAATTCTAATTCTTTTACTCATACTCATATTTAATGTAATTTATTATGGATTGCTCCAAGTTTATATCTTCAGAATCATATTTACAATAAGTATTTCCTATAATAAAATCTCTAGGACATACTCCCATACAAATAGGTAGTTTTTTGCACTTTAAACATTTTTCATTTTCATAAGATTTACATTGATATCGTTTTTCAAAATTCTCATTCCATACGATTATACCATTGTTATTAAGCTTACCATGCGTTACTTTTTCATATACATAAGCTTTTGGTAGTTATTGATATTTGTTTCCAAATATATACATTTTATTTTAATTCAGCAAACAATTTATATATAATTTCAACACCACACAGAAAAAAAGTTTTAACCAATAGTTCTTATCAGATTGTTATCTATCATTCATTTTGCCCTGACAAATAGCACAGTTGCTTTGACATTAACACTTAACATTTAACCCTTAACATTACTAAAAATTGCCCCGTAATACCTATGATTTGGATTTTTTTCCCTAATTTTGCACATTTGAAAGATTATGCCTATGTAGCACAGCCGTTTATCGTGCGCCTGTCAGGGCATGGCTTTAGCATATAGAATAAGGTAATCAACGAAAAATCTATAATAATACAAATAATAGAGATGAAAAAGAAAATCCAGTTCAGTCTCGTTTATCGAGATATGTGGCAGTCTTCTGGCAAGTTCCAGCCACGCAAAGACCAGTTGGAGCGCATCGCTCCCGTTATCATCGAGATGGGTTGCTTCGCCCGTGTTGAAACCAACGGCGGTGCCTTTGAGCAGGTAAACCTTCTCGCCGGCGAGAATCCTAACGATGCTGTGCGCGCCTTCTGCAAGCCTTTCAACGAGGCTGGCATCAAGACCCACATGCTCGACCGTGGTCTCAACGCTTTGCGTATGTATCCTGTGCCCGACGACGTTCGCGCCCTTATGTATAAGGTTAAGGCAAAGCAGGGTACCAACATCACACGTATCTTCGACGGACTGAACGACGTTCGCAATATCATCCCCAGCATCAAGTGGGCCAAGGAAGGCGGCATGACTCCGCAATGTGCGCTGTGTATCACTAACTCTCCGGTTCACACACTGGAGTATTACATGAACATAGCTGACCAGGTTATCGCAGCCGGAGCAGAAGAAATCTGCTTGAAGGATATGGCTGGTATCGGCCAGCCCGCATTCCTCGGCAAGCTGACCAAGATGATCAAGGACAAGTATCCCGAAATCATCATACAGTATCACGGCCACTCTGGCCCCGGACTGTCAATGGCCTCTATCCTCGAGGTGTGCAACAACGGTGCCGACATCATCGATACTGCTATCGAGCCGTTGTCATGGGGTAAGGTTCATCCGGACGTAATCTCTGTAATAAGCATGTTGAAGAACGAGGGCTTCGAGGTTCCCGAAATCAACATGTCGGCATATATGAAGGCACGCGCACTCACTCAGGAGTTCATCGACGACTGGTTGGGCTACTTCATCAACCCCGGCAACAAGATCATGTCGTCACTTCTGCTCGGTTGCGGACTCCCCGGCGGTATGATGGGATCGATGATGGCCGACCTCGGCGGTATGCGCACCACTATCAACAACGTACGCAAGAAGAAGGGCGAGGACGAACTCTCTATGGACGACCTGCTCATCAAGCTCTTCGACGAGGTAGAGTATGTATGGCCGCGCGTAGGCTATCCTCCACTGGTGACACCGTTCTCGCAGTATGTCAAGAACATCGCACTGATGAACCTCCTCACTATCGAGCAGGGCAAGGGCCGCTTCGTGATGATGGACGAGTCGATGTGGGGTATGATTCTCGGCAAGTCGGGCAAGATTCCCGGCACTATCGATCCCGAACTCGTTGAGCTTGCAAAGAAGCAGGGTCGCGAATTCACTGACGTTGACGCCCACACACTCCTCACCGACGCCCTCGACGACTTCCGCAAGGAAATGGACGAGAACGGATGGGAGTATGGTCAGGACGACGAGGAGCTGTTCGAGCTTGCAATGCACCCCGAACAGTATCGCAACCTTAAGAGCGGACAGGCCAAGAAGAACTTCCTTGCCGAC
>JAIJMN010000225.1:0-3577 GCA_022735715.1 Prevotella sp. | reverse complement strand
GGAAATCTGGCATAGCAAGAAAAACGACTGTCGCTTATCCCGAACTCAGGTTATTAATAACTTTTTCTTAGAATTCTTTTTATTGCCTCGAAAATCGAGGAGTGTGCTTGTTGGTATTCGTCCAGAGCTTTGCGCATTTCCTGTTCGCCTATCAAGGTGATTTGAGTGGCTTTGTCGTAGTCGAACTCGCCATATTGCTGCATCTGTGCTTCAACCACTATGTTGGGCTTTGAGATGAGAGCCTGTTGTTTGGTGTTTTGGTCGACCATGATGGCAATGGAGCGCAAAAGCATATTTATGTAGTTTGGAGTTGTTTCTTCTTTATAGTTGTGCGTATTCACGTTGACTCCAACGAGCAGGTCGCCACGGTTTCTTGCCACTCGGTTTAGTGGCAGAGCGTTAACCAGCGCACCATCCACAAGCAGCATTTCGTCCTTCTTGACAGGATCGAAGAAGAGGGGAATGGAAATGCTGGAGCGTATGGCTTCGTATAGGCTGCCCGAGCGGAACACGATTTCGCGTCCGCTGTTCCAGTCGGTAGCTACAGCAGTATAAGGAATGGGCAGGTCTTCGATATTCACATCAGGAACAATCTCTTTCAAGGCGTCCATTACCTTGATGCCCTTGACCAGATGGTTTCGGCTGAAGGAGAAGTCGACCAGCGAGAACATTTGCTTCTTGCTTAGACCTAACATCCACTTCTTCACCTCGTCAAGCTTGCCTGCCGCATACATACCACCAATCAAAGAACCCATAGAGCAGCCGGCAACAGAAGTGATGTTGAAGCCTCTACGCTCCAACTCCTCAATGGCTCCGATATGTGCCAAGCCTCGAGCACCTCCGCTCGACAATACCAATGCTACATTCTTTTTCATTTCTATTCTTTTTTTTGTATGCAAGCCCTATGATCCTGTGTCAGTCAGGTGTTTTGCGTCCAGTATAGCGTGTTTCTATGCCAGTCCTGTATTCAGCAGGTTTTCCGGGTTCAACTGTATGCGCAGTCTGTATTTGTCGGCGTAATAGACGCTCATCAGTCGGCGTGGTTCGTGTATGGTAGGAGTCAGAGCAAGAGCTACGTGTCCCATAGTGCGGCGCAGATTTAGTTCCACGCACGGGTGCAGCCAGAAGCCCTCGCCCTCCGAACGTGCCACAGCCATCATGTCTACGCCGAACGGACCGCTATAGACTCCGCTCATAAGTGGCGCTACAATCTGGCGTATTTGCAGGCAGATGTTGTCGAGCAACTCCATGTCAACGTATCGTGACAGCATTTCGCGCTTGTCGTTCTCGATAGCGCAGATGCTGGCAGTATAGGCTCCGCCACGAGTATCGAAGAGAGACAGGCCAAGAAAATCGACGGTTCCGTCGGCATTTGCCATAAACTCCATCCCGAAATCGTACACCTTATTATATAAAGGCTCGACCATGATTCCACCCTGCTGTCGCAGAACGCTGCGCATCCATCCCAGCAGATGATTGTCGGGGACAGGTTGGGGCACATAGCGCACGCCACGTCCGCTGCTGCTCCATGGCGACTTGACCACGCTGTGTCCGTATTGCTGCATGGCTGCCAACGCCTCGGCCTCGGTAGCGCAGTAGCGGCTTTCGCCGACTACACCCGGATTGGCATCGTGGAGCAAAGGCAGCAGATGTTCGGCAGCAAAACGGCGGCTGCTCATCTCGCGTATCTCGGCAAGACGCTCGTCGGAGGGCAGCAGAGGTTCGAGCGAAGGGTCGGCACGCAGCAATTGCTCCTTTATGGTGCGGTCCCATCCCCAAGGTGCAATCTGCAAGCCGTGGCGCATGTCGGGCGATATGTGCTTAAGGTCGGCTGGCGTGACAAATGCCACGTCGTGAGCATAGTGCTTCACGTGGCGCACCCATTCGAGAGCCGCCTCTACATCGTCCACCAATACCATGTCGCCGTCGTCAGCCCACAGGGCTGGTAGAAAACCGAGGTCGGCGCGCAACTGGCGCCCGGCATGAGGAGCTGTGAAACGTGGTTGGTTGGCCGCAAGGGCAATGTCGTGTTCGGGATTGAATATGTGAAGTTTCATTCTTTTTTCTAAATGTTGACAGAATACAAAATTACTTCATTTTTCCCATATATTTATCGTATATGGCTCAATGAATGTAAAAAAAATAAAAAAACGCATATTTTGCAATATTGGGTTTGCAAATAAAGAAATTAATATTACCTTTGCATAGATTAAATCTTAGCAAACCAGACAAGAAACATAATAAAAGCGGAATGGAAGCTTTCTTCAAGACACATAAGTACCTAGTAGAGCATACGGATGCTCCCGTCAGACGTGCCTTAATGGACGAAATTGACTGGAGCGACCGTCTGATTGGCATTAAGGGTACGCGAGGTGTGGGAAAGACCACATTCCTGTTGCAGTATGCCAAGGAGAATTTCAAGGCCGACGATCGCAAGTGCCTCTATGTGAATATGAACAACTTCTATTTTCAGGGACGAGGCATTGCCGACTTTGCTGCCGATTTCTACAACCACGGCGGTGAGGTACTGCTCATAGATCAGGTGTTCAAGCAGCCCGAATGGAGTAGAGAGCTGCGCCTGTGCTACGACCATTGTCCGGGGCTTAAGATAGTGTTCACAGGTTCGAGCGTGATGCGCCTTAAGGACGAAAACCCCGAGCTGAACGGAATTGTAGAGAGCTACAATCTGCGCGGCTTCTCGTTCCGCGAATACCTGAATCTGCTCACAGGCAGCAATCTGCCAATATATAGTCTTGACGACATACTGGAGCACCACGAAGATATAGCAATTGGCATAATAGGCGAGCATCACGACGTGCCCGAATATTTCCAGAGTTATCTGCACCACGGATTTTACCCGTTCTTCCTTGAACATCGCAACTTTGAGGAGAATCTGCTAAAGACGATGAATATGATGACCGAGGTGGACATCCTGCTCATCAAGCAGATTGAGCTGAAATATCTCACCAAGATAAAGAAGCTGTTCTATCTGCTGGCTTTAGACGGTGCCAAGGCTCCAAACATAAGCAATCTGGCACACGACATCTCTACCAGCCGAGCCACGGTGATGAATTACATCAAGTATCTCTCCGATGCCCGACTGATAAATATGATCTACAATCCGGGTGATGAATTCCCAAAGAAGCCCGCCAAGATAATGATGCACAATCCCAACCTGCTCTATGCCATCTATCCCATTGTGGCACGCACGCAGGAGGTGATGGAGACATTCTTTGTCAACACGCTTTGGAAGGACCATAAGGTGCATCAGACAGGCAAGGACGCTTGCTACATGGTCGATGACGACCGCTGTTGTCGTATAGTAGACGCAGCAGCCAACTCGCGTCTGCGCAACACCGCCAAGACTATCTACGCCGAGTATAACACACCCAGTGGCATTGGTCGAGACAACCATGTCCCGCTGTGGCTATTCGGATTATTATACTAAAACAAAAATACATTAACATTTTATTTTCAACAAAATGGCTAAAGAAAAAAAGTTTATCACATGTGATGGTAACACAGCTGCCGCTCACGTGAGCTACATGTTCACAGAGGTTGCTGCTATCTATCCTAT
>JAIJMN010000224.1:0-3586 GCA_022735715.1 Prevotella sp. | reverse complement strand
TCAAATTGTATTCATCATTGATTGGGCGTTGTCTAATGTAGGAGGCTATGGCGTCCTCGCCATAGCCTGAGCAGTTAGTCGATACATTCTTGTTATTGCTATCTTTATATCGTTGCTTGCTTAGGCTATGGCGGGGACGCCATAGCCTCCTGTTGTCCAACCTTTACTTCCTCTCTTTGCGTCTGTTGAAGCATGCTTTTGGAAGCAATACGTCTTCATCGGCAAAGTAATACGTCTTCATCGGCAAAGTAATACGTCTTCATCGGCAAAGTAATACGTATTCATTTTGCAAGTAATATTAATATACTTGGGCAAGTATCATTAATATACTTTTATCCTTATATATTCTGCCTTCAATCCTTATTGATTACGACCGTCCCGTTATTATCTTCTTTACCTCATTCAGCTTGTTCAAAGCTTCAACCGGAGTGAGGTTGTTTATGTCAAGACCGAGAATCTCGTCGCGTATCTGACATAGTACTGGGTCGTCGAGTTGGAAGAATGAGAGTTGCATACCTGCTGCCGACGACGAACCGATATTCTGTCGCGACTCCACACCAACGCTTGCGTTGTCAGCCTCCAACTGCTTCAGAATGGTGTTGGCACGGTTGACGATAGACTTCGGCATACCTGCAATCTCAGCCACATGTATACCGAACGAGTGTTCCGAACCGCCTCGCATCAGCTTGCGCAGGAAAATGACCTTGCCGTTCAGCTCCTTCACGCTGACGTTATAGTTCTTGATACGGCTGAAGTTCTTCTCCATTTCGTTCAGTTCGTGATAGTGAGTGGCGAAGAGTGTGCGTGCCTGCGCGCCCTTATGCTCGTGCAGATATTCCACTATAGCCCACGCTATGGATATGCCGTCATAGGTAGAAGTGCCTCGTCCAAGCTCGTCGAAGAGCACGAGCGAGTGTGGTGTGACGTTGTTGAGGATGTCTGATGCCTCCGTCATTTCCACCATAAAGGTCGATTCACCTAATGATATGTTGTCCGATGCACCCACACGGGTGAATATCTTGTCTACAAGACCAATGCGTGCAGCCTCGGCAGGGACAAAACATCCCATCTGAGCCATGAGCGTTATGAGCGCAGTCTGGCGTAGCAGAGCCGACTTACCAGCCATGTTAGGGCCCGTAATGATCATTATCTGCTGCTGTTCGGCATCCAGTTCGATGTCGTTGGGCACATATTCCTCACCCATAGGCAGCTGCGTTTCTATCACGGGATGTCGTCCTGCCTCAATCTGAAGCACACAGTCGTCAGCCACAACGGGGCGCACATAGCGGTGCTCTTCGGCTGCCTTTGCAAACGAGAGGAGGCAGTCGAGGCGTGCAATGATGTTGGCGTTGATCTGTATCTGTGGGATGAACTCAGCCATATCGGTGACGAGTTCGGTGAAGAGACGGGTTTCTAAGGCGAGTATTTTCTCGTCGGCTCCCATTATCTTCTCCTCATATTCCTTGAGTTCCTGGGTGATGTAGCGCTCGGCATTGGCAAGAGTCTGCTTGCGTATCCACTCCTGTGGCACCTGGTCCTTGTAGGTATTGCGCACCTCAAGATAGTATCCGAACACGTTGTTATATCCCACCTTGAGCGACTGTATGCCCGTTTTCTGCGCTTCGTCTTCCTGAATGCGCAGCAGATAGTCTCTACCACCGCGCGAAATCGATCGCAGTTCGTCGAGTTCGGGCGAGAATCCGGCTGCAATAACGTCGCCCTTGTTGATGAGCTGAGGCGGATCGGGCTGTATTTCACGCTCAATGCGTTCGCGAAGCGACTCGCATAGGTTCAGACGTTCGCCTATTGAGCGTATCTCTTCATTGTCACTGTACAGGCAGGCGGTCTTTATCGGGATGATGGCTTGCAATGCCAGCTTCAGTTGTACAACCTCGCGTGGCGACACTCGTCCCACAGCCACCTTGGATATGATGCGCTCCATGTCGCCGATACGATGCAGATTGTCGTCAATGGTCTGTCGGAAGTCGGGCTTACGGAAGAATGTCTCCACTACATCCAGACGCTTGTTGATAGAAGCAACGTCCATAAGCGGGAACACAGTCCAGCGTTTCAGCATGCGAGCACCCATCGCTGTCGTGGTACGGTCGATAACATCGAGCAGCGAAACGCCGTCGTCCTGCATCGACTGCAGCAGTTCCAGGGAGCGTATAGTGAACTTGTCGAGTCTGACATAGCGGTCTTCCTCGATGCGTCGCAACGATGTGATGTGTCCCAAGTGGGTGTGTTGCGTCATCTCAAGATATTGCAATATGGCTCCGGCAGCAATCACTCCGAGCTTCAGATGTTCTACGCCGAAACCCTTTAGCGACTTCGTTCCGAAATGCTTAAGCAACTTCTGTCGTGAACTTTGCTCCGTAAGCATCCAGTCGTCGAGCTGGAATGTACACCAGCGATTGCCGAAATGCTCTTCAAACTGCGCCTTCATCTGCCGGTCGTGCAGCACCTCCTTAGGCTGGAACGATGCAAGCAGCTTCTCCACATAGTCGAAAGTGCCCTCGCCGGTTAGAAATTCTCCGGTAGAGATGTCGAGAAAAGCCACGCCACACTGAGCCTTTGTCATGAACACGGCAGCAAGGAAGTTGTTCTCCTTATAGTTGAGCACGTTGTCGCTCATAGCCACTCCGGGCGTGACAAGTTCGGTTATGCCACGCTTCACGAGCGTCTTTGTGAGCTTAGGGTCTTCCAGTTGATCGCATATAGCCACACGTTTGCCAGCCCTGATGAGCTTAGGCAGATAGGTGTCGAGAGCGTGGTGAGGAAATCCCGCCATCTCCGTAGCCGCTCCATTCGGGTTCTTTCCGTTGGAGCGTCGTGTCAATGTGATGCCGAGAATCTTAGCCGCTTCAACGGCATCTTCGGCATACGTCTCGTAGAAGTCGCCACAGCGGAAGAGCAGCAGTGCATCGGGATGCTCGTTCTTGAACGTGTAGAACTGTCGCATCATAGGTGTCAGTCCGTCGTCATTCTTTTTCTGAGCCATATAATATAGTAGTGGTTCTTTTGTAAGCCTTTAATGTCTTTAATCCTTTTTTCTAATCAGCGTCAGTCCGTCGCGCAACGGCACTATCACCTGCTCAACACGGTTGTCGGCAGCAACGTGGTCGTTGAATCGTCTGATGCCTTGCGTCTGATGGTCGTGGTCGTAAGCCGGGTCGGTGACATGGCCGTCCCACAGTGTGTTGTCGGCAATGATATATCCGCCGGGGCGCAACAATCGTAGCACCATCTCGTAAGTCTCGACATACGTACGTTTGTCGCCGTCGACAAAAGCGAGGTCGAACGTGATGCCGAGCTTGGGCGCTTCAATGTTGGCATCGCCTATACGGAAGTCTATCTTGTCTGCAACTGGCGAGTTTTCTATCCACGGACGGGTGAAGTCTTCCATCTCGTCGTTTATTTCAAACGTCCACACCTTGCCTCCTTCGTCCAATCCTTCAGCCATGCAGATGGCGCTATAGCCCGAGAAGGTGCCCACCTCAAGAATGTTCTTGGGGCGTATCATGCTCACGAGCATCTTCAGCAAGCGTCCTTGCAGGTGTCCCGATGCCATGCGTCCGTGTATGGT
>JAIJMN010000223.1:0-3599 GCA_022735715.1 Prevotella sp. | reverse complement strand
CTAATACCTATTGAAGATTTGAAGCGGTCGCCTGTGAAGGCTGTCGCTTTTTTTTGCCCAATAATTTCGGAATTTTGTGATAACAGAGCCTCAAGAACCAGAAATTTTGTGATTTTCACAACAAAAACATATGGAATTTTGTGATTTTCGAGTCGTTTTCCTTTGGAATTTTGTGATAAAGTATTATGCAAGACGGCAAGTTCTATACCTTCCCCTACTTCCTGACCTTCCTGCTCAAACGGCTTGTGAGGAGAGAAAGACAATAAAAAAATCCTTGCAACAACGGCGATAATGCCATAGGCTTAATTACATGGACTATAGCATTATCGCCGTGTTAAGGATATTCGTGTATAATACGTTTTACAAATATTACTGACAAGCCTTATTTGTCCTCCGATATTTTTTTCTTTATATCTTCTTTATCTATGGTATAGACATGGTTAAGTATACCAAACGATACGTTTTGGGGCTTTCCCTTATAATTAACTTCCCCGACACTAAACAGAAAGTAATTGTTTACTCTCAGACGTGACTCAAGAAACTGCTCAACAAATTTTGTTAAATACAACGAGCCAAACAATGCAAGCGCATCTGTTTCATCTTCATCTATTTTCTCGTTAATAAGACTTGATACCACATAGGTTATAGCTTCCTCATGATCTTGTTTATTCGGACAAGTAAACACAAGCAAGAGGAAAGCAAACAATGCAGAAGCTCCAATGATAATATTCTTTCTCATACTAATATCTTTTTGTTTTTGCGAAGTTAGGATGCGTCAAGAACAAGAGCTTTAAGTAAACGCTCTTTCCATAAAGTAATTTTGCACCCTCCCTCATTAACCCCGAAAGGCTTTCTGCGAAAGAATACTCTACAAAATTAAGGTTTTTATTCCATATTACAAGATTTATATTAGTATATTAGTATATTTTTATCTTTACATGAAATGATTTGTAAAAGCCACAAAAACTTCGTATCATGCCATGATACGATCATTTCAAGGCACAATACGGTCGTATCAAGGCATGATACGACCATTTCAAGGCATGCAACAGTTCTTTATATCACGATACTAACTATACGCATGCGTATTCTACGTCTTATCCATTCATCTTTATCAAGTAAGAGACGTTTCATACCTGTGTATAAGGCTGTTCTTTATAAAAACATCTTTTTTGCAAAAGGCGTTCTTACAGATTGCAAGCAAAACAACTATATTTAATTACATTCTGCAACATCTACTCAATATAACATTGCTATATATAAGCATAAATTATATTTATCATACACTATGTCATTATTTAATGTTTATAATAACATAATGATTAACTTTGCGCTCACAAGGTAGCATAATGTAATAATTTAATAAGTAAAACTATGAAAAAGATTGTATTGATGATAATGATGGCGATGGCAGTTTTTACAACCAACGCTCAGAGCGAGTATCCTACATCTAAGGTAGAGAAGCACGATGTAGCTATTCTTATTATTGACATGCAGAATGACTTTGTTGACCCAAAGGGCAAGTTGTGTGTAGCGGGTGCAAAGGCTACCGTTCCGGCTATCAACAAGCTTATTGCTTATGGAAGAAGCAAAAATTGGAAGGTGGTTTGGATAACACGTGACCACAGAACTTCGGGTGTTGACGTGGACGCTCCACGTATTCCTCTCTTTGTTGACGGCCAAACAGGCTATTGCGTTCCCGGTACATGGGGCGAGCTATCGTTGATGGACTCAAGCCCGAGAAAGAAGACATTATGTCGCCTAAGTACAGAAACTCAGCCTTCTTCAACACCAATCTTGACCTTATGCTGAGACGTATGGGAGTAAAGACTGTTGTATTGGCTGGCACACAGTATCCCAACTGCGTGAGAGGTACTGCCAACGATGCCATGAGCTATGATTATGATACTGTCATCTGTACCGATGCCTGCTCTGCAAAGACTCCTGAGGTGGCTGCAGCTAACGTGTTTGATATGAAGAACATGGGCATCAAGTGCATCTCATTAGACGAGATAGAAAAGGAATACAAGTAAATAAAAAACGGCTATGCTTATGAGAAGACTATACATAAGTGCCATTCTGGCTGCCGTGTCTTCACTCTCTCTATTTGCCCAAAAGGCAACTTGGTGCGACAACATAAGGGTATCGGGCTTCGCAATAGCCCAATACCAATGGTCGAACCCTAAAGATAATGAGGCTAACACTTTCAATCTCCGAATGGCAAGAGTGGCTTTAGACGGCAGAGTGGCAGGCGACTTCTACTGGAAGACTCAGATACAGATAACCGGCAACACTTCTGCCCTCGCCAGTTCGCCGCGTCTGGTTGATCTTTTTGTAGAATGGCAAAAATACAAGGCTTTCAATTTACGGCTTGGCGAATTTCAAGTGCCGTTCACATTTGAAAGCCCTATCCATCCTATTGATGTAGGCTTTATGGACAACGGACAGGCTGTGCTGAAATTGACGGGCTATAGCGACCGTTCGGGCATGCACTCAAGCAATGGTCGTGATATCGGCATTATGGCGCAAGGAGACTTCTTGAAGAATGCCAATGGCAGAAACCTTCTTCATTATGCCGTGAGTGTTGTCAACGGACAAGGAATCAATCTCAAAGATGTGGACCAAAGAAAGAATGTTGTGGCCAGTTTTTGGGTGATGCCTATTGAGGGGATGCGAATTGGTGTGTCAGGTTGGGAAGGTTCTTATGCCCGAAAAGGCAACTGGACATATGTTCATTCTACGGGAAATGCTTTTGTCAAAACCATGACCGACACTAATGACGGTAGCGCATCTGATTGCAATCTGTCTGCTGTCGGCAATAAAGCAGACGGTTTCTACGCTTTGGGGATTATACCAGTAGTGAAGAACAAAGTGAATGTAAAGGCTCGATACGACTTGTATCGAAACAATGCAGAATGGAATTCTGCAAAAACATTCTACGAAGCTGGCGCGGATTATTATTTCACCAAAAACTTAAGACTCTCGGCAGAGTATGCCTTGGTGAACGACCGCAATCTCAACGAGCATAATTACAGTCTTATCAATACTGAACTGTCAATAAAGTTTTAACCCAAATCGGCTATTACAGCAACTCTCAGGTGGTACAGGAAAAAATATTTATCTGTATCCTATTACACTTAAATGTTATAAAGCAACAAATTCAATTATAATCCCACACGTTCCTTCTTCGTTCTCTCTTCGATAGTTCTTCAATACATCTTCGTTATGCCTTCGCTATACCTTCGTTATGTCTCCGCTTCGTTAACGGAGGCAGATCGAGTTCACTACGGAGGATGAACGAAGAACGAACGAAGAAACACGTATGGAGAAAGAGGTGGAACGCTTACGTTCAACTCTTAGTATTGAGCATTAGAATTCACAACACCAACAACTTCTTTTAGCTAAAAAATCCTTGCTACATTTCTTTTTCAATTAAATAAATCGTAAATTTGCAAATGCAATATTAAACACGTACGAATATGATAATACATGTAGCCAATCCTATTTACGACTCCGTATTCAAATACATTATGGAGGACGAGCGTATAGCCAAAACCATTCTGTCGGCGCTGCTGAAGAAAGAAGTGGTTCATGTAACT
>JAIJMN010000015.1:0-21633 GCA_022735715.1 Prevotella sp. | reverse complement strand
GTTATATTTTTTACTTATTAGCCAGCAGCTTCTCTATCTTCAGTATCTGATAGGTGTAGAAGTCGCGTGTGCTGCCAGTAGCGCTGGCACGGTAGGCACGATACTTGGTAAGTACGCGGTGTATCTGACCAAGCATCATGGCACCCATTTCGACGTCGCCGAGACGGCTTTCGCCATAGTTGATGCGTACAAAACTGTCGTGCATGCAGTCATCATTGCAAATCATCTGCTCCTGCTGCAGCTCGTTGAACCACTCCTCGTAGTCGGCAAGACCCTTAGAAGACTTGCCTGTCTCAGGCTTAAGACCACTGTTGTTCATCATAGTGCTGATTGCTGCCGACTGCATATCCATTTCTGCAGCGCTCAGTTTGCCAGCTGTAGGAGCCTTGAAGAGCATATTGACGAGGTCGTTCATGTAGCCGTCGATGGTGTAGTTGGCTGTAGGATTGACGATGCCACCCTCCTTGATGCGATACAGAGCAGTAGGACTGAAGAGCGAAGCGACGATTCTCTTGCGTATCTTCTCGTTCACGTCGAGTGTTATCTCCATCTTGTTGAGCAGGGCATGCGGTGTGAGCCAGCTGTCGTAGGTACGCATTTCGTTGAGCAACCATTCGAGAGTCTGCTTCTGGCGGGCCTTGTCCACGTATGTCATGCTTGCTTTCTGGCCGTCGCCCTGGCGTATTTCGGTGAACTCCTTGCCACCGATGTATGTCAGTACGTGGCCGATGTAGCGACCATACTGCTTTGTTATCTCGCGATAAACGTCAGCCATGTTGTCGTAACGTTCACCCTTCTCCATTGCCCAGTTCTCAAGATTTGCCATGAGAATCTTCATGTTGCTGATGCCATAGGTGCTGGCTTTGATGTGGTCGTTGCCGAGATCTTCGGTCAGGTCGGTCGGATCGACAGTGCCCATCACCTGCTGTGCACCGAACTGATACTTCTTGTCACCAGCTTTTTCGGCTATCCACTTGTTCAGAGTAGGCAGTTCGGCATCGGGAGAGTTGGCATCCTTGATGAGGCGGTAGCCCCAGTTGATGGCATACATGTCGTAAACGCCGATGATAGGAGGTGTGAGGCGCACGCCTTTCTCGAAGTCGCCGGGCTGAGCCACGTAGTTGTTGCGTGCATAGTCCATGATAGAAGGGGTGGTGCCGTACTTCTGTGTGAACTCCGGATTGCGCAGTTGCTCAACGTCGAAGGCATAGCTTGCGCCCATGTTGTGCATCAATCCGAGTGTGTGACCGATCTCGTGAGCGGCAGCGTAGCGTATAGCCTCGCACATAACGTCGTCGTCGAACGTAGTCTTACGTACACGCTTGTCGACAGCGGCAGTCTGAACGAAGCGCCAGTTGTGCAGCAGCGACACGATGTTGTGATACCAGATTACGTCGGCAGTGAGTATCTCGCCTGTGCGTGGGTCCTTATGACTCGGTCCCATAGCGTTGGCTGTGGCGGTAGCTGCATACTTGAAGCAGTTGTAGCGCATGTCGTCGGGATTGAACGAAGGGTCGTTCTTTGGATAGTCCTTTGCTATAATGGCGTTCTTGAAACCTGCGCCTTCAAATGCCTTGTTCCAGTCTTCGATACCGGTCTTGATGGTCTGGCGCCACTTTTCGGGGAAAGCTGAGTCTACGTAGAACACGATTGGCTTCTCCGGCTCAACGAGCTGTCCGGCAAAATACTTCTCCATATCCTCAGCTTTAGGCATCAGACGCCAGCGGCAGATGTATGTCTTCTTGTTGATACGGTCGGCGTTGGAGCTGAAAAATCGCTTGTCGCGGTTGAAGAAACCCACACGGTTGTCCTGATAGCGCATAGGCATCGGGTCGTCGGGCAACACGAGCAGTGAGCGGTGAACCTTTACAGAGTACGGTTTCTTAACGAGACCCTGCGTATTGAACGACAGAGTGCTCTCAATCTCGATGTTCTTGGGGAAAGCCTTAACCTCGTCGATGCTCGAAGCGTCGGCGGCGAAGGTACCTTTCAGCGGCATTGATGTGTTGCCGAGCAGACGTGAGGCTGGCGACACTTCCTTAAGCGGTGATATAGACGACTCGTTGGTGCCGAAGAAGGCGGTTACGTCGATTACAACATTGCCACCGTTGCGCGCCATAATCTTGAATCCTTTGAGTCGCGGATTGGTGAAGTTCTTTTTGAAAGCGGCTGCAATGGGGTCGTTAGGGTCAACCACGTCGGCGTTCTGTATCAGATTGATATACACGTTGCGCTCGTCCTTGGTGAATTCGATGAGCATCGGGGTGTTTATCATCTGTCCTGCCACGAAGTCCTGGGTGTCGCTTGTCGACGCCATACGGTTGGCAAGGATGTACTGCTTTGAGAATACTGAGTCTGGCAACTCAAACATCAGCTGGCCCGTCTTGCCGTTGTGCAGCACGGTGAAGAGACCGGTCTGTTTCTTGCTTCCGCTTGTTAGCTTGGCATAACTGTTAGCTGCGGGAGCCTGCTGCTGCATGGCTGCGGTCGCATTCTTCTTGTCTTTCTTCTTGCTTTTGGCTTGTGCGCCGACGGATGGCATCAGGCAAATGCTGGCTGCCAGTAGAATCGAGGATAATTTCATTAATAATAAAAAGTCTTTAGTATGATTAATTATTCTTTAAGAATTATAATACTGCTGCAAAGTTACATATTATAAGTTGAATATTTTGAATAATTATACAAATATTTTCATTTTTGTCGGCAAATATATTCTATCTGCGTATTAAAACGGAATATTCTTGCGAAGCTGTAAATAGGAGTGTATGGGGTACTCGTCGTGGCGTGAACAGTAGGACAATAAATTCTTTTGACTTAATTAAGAAATCAAAACTCAAAATTGCATAATTCACAATCGCAGGCGTAGCCGAGAACAATTCAAAAATCAAAACTCAAAACTCAAAATTCAAAAAGGACTCCTTTTGAAAATCCGATGGATTTCCCCTCCCTCCCACCTATTTATATATATATATTGAACCAAAATTAAATAAAAATACATATTTCTTGTGTAAACAACCAAAAAAGTGTACATTTGCAGAGTTTAATTGGTGTATTATTCCGATAAGGGTTTTATTACTAAAGCAATAACTAATAATCAATATTTCGTAATGACAAAAAAAATTATCATGGCGTTGGGACTTCTATGTTTGTCCAGCGTTGCATCATTTGCGCAGAACAAGCGCACCGTATTGAGCGCCACTATTGATGGCTACAAGCGTGACATGGTTTATTTTGACTGTGTACAGAGTCCGTTCATCCGTCAGGAGTTTCACGCCAACCCGGGCGAGGAGCATGTCTATGCGTTTGACACCGACCGCCTTGTAGCGATGATTGTCAACGGACGCACCACCGTGCTGCTCATGCCGGGCGACAGTCTGCATGTCGACATACAGTATCAGGGCAAGCAGGTGAATGAATTGAAGTTCAGCGGCTCGAAGCAGGCAGTTGCCGACAACGAGCTTTACGCTGCCGTTGCCGCCTACAGACGCTCTATACGCTACAAGTCGCAGCTTCTGGCGTGCGCCGTAGTAGACGTTAAGCCTGCCGACCGTATCAATGACTCGAAGAAACTCCTTGACCAGACACGCCAGCTCGTAGCCCAGTCGAAGGGCAAGGTGGCAGACGACGTAGTGAATTACGTATCAGCCGAGAGCGAAGGACTGGCTTACACCTCGTTCGTAGAATATCCCCCGATGTACGAAGAAACCCGCAAGCTGCCCATCGCCCAGCAGGGTGTAGGCGACTACTGGAAGCTTATGGACGGCACCAAGCTTCGCGGCGACATGGCATCGTTGAGCTGTCCCGACTACTGCTCGTTCCTTCTGCTCAACATGGCTTACACCAAGAGCAAGCAGGCACACGAAAAGGGCGAGACCTATCAGCGTCCCGACAAGATTGAGGACATGTTCGAGCAACTCGCAGCATTCTACAGTGGAGCTCACCGCGACGCAGTTTTGTATTCCATTATCACCAATTACATACAGGGAGGCAAGGACATAGAACGTGTAGAACCACTCATCAAGCAGTTTAAGGAGAAGTATTGCGTAGACAAGCGCCATGCTGAAATCATAGATGCTATAATGCAGTAAATCTCAAAGAATAATTTAATCGTTAATATAAGAAAGTATCCATGAACAAGAGAGAGTCTTTATTGAAGTGTGGACTGTGCGCCATGCTTTTGAGCGGGGGACTGCCCCTGCAGATTCTTCCTCCCTCTACAGCCACGGCGCAGAACGTGCGCCCGGCTGAGGACGGATGGAAAAACGATCCGGTGACATTGCGCGTAAGTAATGAAACATTGGGAACGGTGCTCAGCAAGGTGGCTAAATCGGTGGGAGCTGACTTGGTTTTTCAGGGTGTTACGCTTGTAGGCATCAACGAGTTGACAACACTCAACGTTAAGGACAAGCCGCTCGACAAGGTGATTGGCGAGCTTATAGGCGACCAGAACGTACGCATCGTATATCAAGGCGGCCATCGCGCCATCATCATCTCGCCCTATGAGAAGCAGGAAGATAACGCCCAGTCGTTCGTAATAGGCGGCGTTGTAATGGGCGGCGACGACCAGCAGCCCCTCATCGGAGCCACCGTATCGGTGACCAACGGCACTAAGGAGAAGGGACGCACGGGATGTATCACCGACGAGAACGGTAAGTTCAGCTTGCGCGTCAACCGCAAGTCGTCAATCAGCATTTCATACCTCGGCTACGAAACCAAATCTATCCAGATACTACGACCCAACCGTAACATGAAAATCAGCCTCGCACCCAACGCAACCAATATGGATGAGGTGGTGGTTACGGGTATCAGTCGCCGCAACAAGAAGAGCTTTACAGGTAATTATGTATCGGTAAAGGGCGACGAGTTGCGCAAAATCAATCCTAACAACATCTTGAAGAGCCTCCAGTTCTACGACCCCAGCTTCAAGGTGAGAGAAAACAATTCAAACGGTTCCGACCCTAACGCGCAGCCCGAATTCCAGATGCGTGGCGACCAGTCGCTGGGTTCTTCATCGAGCATGAACTCTATGGACCTGCTCCTCGACAACGTGTCGAGCCGTCCTAACACTCCGCTGTTCGTGCTCGACGGCTTCATCGTGCCTATGACACGCATCCTCTCGCTCGATCCGGAGCGCATCGACGAGGTGACAATCCTCAAGGATGCCGCCGCTACAGCCATCTACGGCTCCAAGGCGAGCAACGGCGTCGTCGTAATCTCTACCAAGGTGGCTCCCGACGGAGCGCTCTCGGTCAACTACAACGGTACGATGACTCTCCAGTCGCCCGACCTTACCGACTACAATATGATGAACGCTGCCGAGAAATTGCAGGTAGAATGGATGGCAGGCGTTTATGACAAAAACAGCGTGACGAGCATGAACCGCTACAATTCATTGCGCCGCAACGTGCTGGCAGGTGTCGATTCCTACTGGCTCTCGCAGCCCTTGCGCACAGCAGTTCAGTCGCGCCACTCGCTCACAGCAGCCGGTGGTACCGATATATTCCGCTACAGCCTGGGCATCAACGCTGGCTTCCAACCCGGTGTAATGAAGGGTTCGTCTAACAATACCAAGGGCGTTGACTTCACCATGAGCTACCGCAAGCAGCGCGTAACGGTGGGTGCCAACATCAACCTGACCGAGACATCGGGCAACAACTCGCCTTATGGCGACTTCTCGGCATTCAGCCAGGCCAACCCCTACTATCGTATGACCAACGACGACGGCACTTACGACCAGATACTCGACAACTTCACGGCAGCCGGCAGTACTACCGTGACCAACCCGCTGTACAACTCAAACATCGGCATCAAGGACCTGCAGCGCAGCCTGAGCATTGCCAGCAGCCTTAACTTCGAGTATATGATTCTCGACAACCTGCGCCTCACCGAGTCGTTGCAGTACACACGCGGCACCGCACGTACTGAGAAGTTCCTGCCTGCCGACCACACCAGCTTTGCCAACGAGACAGACAAGACGCTGAAGGGTAGTTATAGCAAGAACACGGGTGAGTCGACTTCGTGGTCGAGCAACTTGGGACTGAACTACAACCTCCCAATTAAGAAGCACCTCATCAGTATGCTTGCCAACTGGACCGTTAGCGAAGACCGCAACAACTACGTCAACCTCTCAGCCACAGGCTATCCCGACCGCCACATGGACGACTTCATCTTCGGCAACAAGATGTCGACCAATCCGAGCGGATCGGAGTCGTTGTCGCGCTCAATGAGCTTCATCGGACAGGTGTCGTACAGCTACGACAACCGCTATTCGTTCGACTTCAACCTGAGCGAGGAGAACTCTTCGCGCTACGCCAACAACAGTTTCACTCCGTTCTGGTCGACCGGTGTACGCTGGAATGCCTATCGCGAGAAGTGGCTTGAGGGACGTATCTCCAACCTCGTGTTCCGCGCCACATACGGTATTACGGGCGAACAGAGCTCTAATCCTTACGAGACTCTGGAGTTCTACACCTTCACCAACACCATGAAGCCCTATAACTCGTTCGCTTCACTGGGTGCCGTGCTGCAGGGACTCAACAATCCCGACCTCAAATGGGCTAAGACCGACCAGTTCAGTCTGGGCGTAGACATAGGCTTCTGGAAGAACCGCATCAACGCCACATTCAACTATTACAACAACATCACACGCCAGATGATGACACAGTACGACCTGGCTCCTTCTACAGGTTTCAGCTCGCAGAACATCAACGCCGGCGAGTTGCAGAACCAGGGATTTGACGTTACGCTCAACGTGATTGCTTACCAGAACATACGCAAGCAGCTCTACTGGACCATCAACGCCAATGCCAACCACAACAAGAACAAGATACGCAAGATATCGGCTTATCTGCAGAAGATCAACGAGCGCCAGCTGGCGTCGAAGGACGCTCCGCTCCCAGTGCTGCAGGAGGGATATTCTACCACCACTCTGTTCACCGTACGCTCGCTGGGCATCGACCCCATCACGGGCAAGGAGGTGTTCCTCACACGCGACGGACAGAAGACATTCGAGTGGAACAGCAACGACAAGGTGCCAGTCGGCGACACCAACCCGAAGCTCAGCGGCACTATCAGCAGCTCGCTCAACTACAAGGACCTCAGCTTCAACGTAGGTTTCACATATAAGTTCGGCGGCATCGTGTACAACTCTACGCTCGTTGACAAGATCGAAAACCGCAACATAGCCTACAACCTCGACCGCCGTGCCATGTCGAGCCGCTGGCAGAAGCCGGGCGACGTGACTTACTTCAAGAAGTTCTCGCTCGATGCCACAGCAAGCCAGACCGAACAGAGCACACGATTCATCATGGACGACGACGAACTGAAGATGTCTACCATGAGCGTCGGCTATCGTATGCGCTACGAGAAATTCAGCTTCCTGCGCAAGTTGAACATTGACGTGCTGGCTCTGAACTTCACTACCAACGACCTGTTCCGCATTTCGCGTGTTAAGATGGAGCGTGGACTCGACTATCCGTTCGCACGTTCGTACACTCTGTCGTTGTCACTCATTTTTAAATAATATATATAAGGTGTACACTATGAAACTGAAATCATTATATACGGGTGCTCTTGCATTGGCAGTACTGTGTCTGACTTCGTGCTCAGACTGGTTTGACGTGAGCCCTAAGACCAATATCAAGGCGGAGGAACTCTACGAAACTCCCGAAGGTTTTGAGATCGCTCTTGCCGGTATCTACATACTCCTGACCGACGACGACTGCTACGGTCACGACATGTCGTTTGGACTTATCGACCAGCTGGCACAACTTTACGACCGCATTCCCGACGGAACCACTGACCGCGAAGCCATCTATCAGTATACGCAGGAGTCGCAAGGCTACGGCACCAAGGCGCGCATGGCTGCCATTTGGGAAAAGTCGTACAACGTGATAGCCAATACCAACAACTTCATGAAGTGGCTCAACAAGAACGGACAGCGCGTGCTCAGAAACGAGCAGACACGCAACATGTATTATGGCGAGGCTTACGCCATGCGTGCTTTTCTCCACTTCGACCTGCTGCGTGCATGGGGTCCGATGGATTATCAGGCTGGTAAGCAGAATCTGAGCATCCCTTATCGTGTGGTAGCCGACAACAGCAAGCAGCCACGACTTGCGGCTGAGACCATTGTGGGCAAGATTATCGACGACCTGAAGCAGGCTGAACAGTATCTCGCTTTTGAGAAGAACACCAGTCTTTCGGGCAACGAGCGCCGCTACAGATTGAACTATTACGCCGTGAAGGCCCTCCAGGCACGTGTATATTGCTATGCCGGCGATGCCGAGAATGCAATAAGCTGCGCCAATGAGGTGATAAACCATTGCGGACTTACGCTCCAGACGTCCAATTCCAACGACCCTGCACAGTTCAACGAGGCCCTCTTTGCCATCTACAAGTATAAGATGAGCGACCGTTTCTCTTCTTACTTCGCCGAAGGTCCCGACTTTACCACTCAGTATTGGGTTAGTCTGCAGAACTACAAGCGCATTTTTGAGGCTGAAGGCAACGAGCGCGACGCCGACTTCCGTGCCCGTCATGGTGCAGGTGTGTATGTTTACTACGGCGTAAGCCGTGTTATCACACGCAAGTATCTCAAGAACGACCAGAGCATCATTCCTCTCATACGTCTGCCGGAGATGTACTACATCCTCTGCGAAATGTCGCCTCTGAGCGATGCTCCGCAATATATTAATAATGTAAGAAGCCATCGCGGCATCTCACGCTCCAACGCTTACAGCAGTTTCGCTAACGATGCGGCTCGCACAGCGGCTCTGAGCAAGGAGTATCGCAAGGAGTTCTATGCCGAGGGCCAGTACTTCTACTTCCTCAAGCATCATGGCATCAAGACTCTCGACTACTCGCACGAGGCTAATACCGAGGCTACAGTCACCATGAACGAGCAGCGTTATGTGTTCCCATTGCCCGACCGTGAGAAGGAATATGGCTGGACTGATGAAGAATCAAACAACACTTCAAATGATTAATTATGAAATTACGTATCAATAAAACATACATATTGGGACTGATGGCAGTAGGTGCGCTCATGGCTTCTTGCAGTCAGGAAGACCCTACATTGTTTGGTGGTGAGTCGGACGGATACTACTTCAACTATAATTCGGCTGACGACATGACAGCTACCATCAACTTTGCCGACTCTATAGTGACCGATCCGGAGGTGGGATATGTGCCTCTTAAAATCCGATTGCTGGGTCATCTGCCCGAGCAGACTACTTCTATCAAGCTCAAGGCTGAGCCGGTTGAGGGCTATGAAACGCCCGAGGTGACTCTGCCTACGATTGAAGTCAAGGCTGGCGAGTACGACAAGACGGTTAAGGTGGCAGTGGCTCGTCCCGCTCAGGAGAACACTACCTATGCCGTGAAGATTACCTTCGAGCAGGCAGACAAGAGCATGAAGGACTTCAACAGCTTCGTAATCTACACCAAGGAGGTGTACGAGCGTCCCGACAATTGGAACGACAGATACTACGGCGAGTGGACTGCCGAGAAGTATAAGTTCATTGCCAAGACTCTGAGGAATGCAGCTTTCTACAGTAAAGACAGCTATACGCAGTCGAATGTTTACAATCCGACTCTGATCTATGCAGTGCGCGATTGGCACAATGCTCATCCTACAGAGGCTATTCCTTATGACATTCCGTTCCTCGACGACACTGAGTTATGGAGCGAATACGCCAAACCCTATTATTGGGGCGACCTTCAGGACAAGTATTTCGGCAATTATGACGGTTGGGGATTCGGTAAATTTGCATTGAAGTTGGGCTTAACCACTCAGAACGAGTATGAAGTGCTCGGCTCGACTGATGAAGCTGAGTTGCAGAAATCCAACAAGAATGCTGCGCTGTTGATGCTTCAGAACTACAACAACTGTTTTGAGCAAGGATATAGCTATTATGGATTGAACTCTGCATTCAGCGTTCCGATGATTGAAGGAGTGGACTACGATGTTGTGGCTCCGTCATTCTGGACCAACAGCCTGACTGGTCCTATGATTAAGAAGTATTACGGCGAGTACTCGGAGGCTAAGTATAAGAAGATGCTTCAGATTGCCAGCAGCAGCGTTAGCGGCTTCAAGCCCTTCCAGTTGTTCCCAGTCAAGCTGATGTGGGACGATGCCAGCATGACAAATACGCCGATGTGGGACACTGACGCTAACCTCAATGTAACATGCAAGGGCGAGCAGGTGATATACGAGTTCTATAAGATATTCAAGCAGAAAGCCCCGAGTCTCTTCCCCGACGGCGTTACTGCTCCTGCGGATAAACCCCAAGAAAAGCAATAACTTCAAAAAACAAAACAGAAGGAATATGAAAAATATAATATATGTAGCCATGAGTGCCCTGCTCCTCACATCGTGCTATGAGGACAAAGGCAACTACGACTACCGCTTCGACAGCATGAACCAGGTAGATATAAGCAATGTCAGCTACCAGCCTGAGGCTTACGAAGGCGTGTCGGGAAAGGTTATTGAGGTGCAATTGCCCCTTACCGAAGACAAAGTGCAGCGTGTGGAGGCAAAGCTCTCGCAGACTTTGACTGACAACTACGACAATCTTGACTTCACATGGTACACCTCTTATACTGCAAGCAAGACCGACCCGATGACCGGACGTCCAATTGTTGAGGCTGTGAAGGACACTCTTCACACCAGGGGTTATGTCGATCTCGAGTTCCCTGTCAACACCGACCGCGACTATGCGGTAATAATGGAGGTGAAGGACCGCTCTACCGACCTCGACTATTATGCCGAACTGAACGTCAAGACTCGTAAACTCTTCAAGAACAGTCTCTTCTTCCTGCATCAGAAGGGCGGCGAGACTTTCCTCGGCAACGTTGAGAAGATTGGTACAATGCTCGAAAGCCGCAGCAATGCTTACAAGACTGCCAAGCCAACCATCACCGACAACCCGTTTGCCGATGCCGTAAAGCTGGGTTATACGTCATGTCCTGACCCTGAAGTGAATGGTCTTATGGTGTTCCGTTCTAACGGACGTGGCAACACTTACAATGTGTTCAAGGCTTTGGATACATACAACGTACCCCTTGTGCCTACGGTTTCATCATCGTTTGTGGCAAGCCGTGTGATTAGTGTGGGCGACATCTCAAGATTTGCAGCATACAAGTGTCTGCTCTCACGTGACGGACAATTCTACATAGGCAATTGGGCTCCGTTCTATACCGTGCCTGGTGAGTGGGCAGAGGAGTCGCTTCACTCCGGCGACTATCGCGTTACTGCAGCTACTGCAACTGAAAGTTGCTACGTACTGTGGGATGCCAAGAACAATCGTTTCATCTATCAGTCTGTCAGAGGTGATTACCCTTCTCAGCTGAACGAATATGCACAGAATCCGCCGCATAGCGTACAGCCTGTGATGGACGCCAAGGTTGACTTCAGTTCGTTAGGAACTTTATCACCGGTAGGCAAGACTGCTGTGTATGGTTTTATAGCTTCGCACAACGAATTCTTCCCCGATGCCAAGCCGCAGTTCATCTTCAAGGATGCCGACAACAACTTCTATCTCTACGAACTTACCCCCGTTGACGCTGGAGGCAAGAGCCGTGGTGGTGATGCAGGAGCATCGGAGAGCGCATTCACCATCACAGGTAAGATGCTCCCCGATTTCCATCCGGGCTCTAATCTGGCAAGCATTACCTACAACCCGTGGTTCTCTACCAACTATATTTTCTACGCTAAGGACGACAATGTGATACGTCACAACCTCTCTAACGGCGATGAACAGGTGATATATACAGCACCTACGGGCTATACCGTTAGCGTAATCAAGTTCCGCACGGAGGATGCAGCGAGCAACAGTTCGGAATTCTGTAGCTTCGGCGAACTTGGTTTGTATCTCAGCATCGGTATGAACAAGGACAACAATGGAGCTGTAGCCGAAATCAAACTCAATCCGGCAGCAGATGTCGACGAATCGTACAGCGTATTCTGCGATAAGGATTCAGAGGGCAATGCTTTCGGACGTATCCTTGATGTGCAGTTTGCACACGTTTGGTCATTCATTAAAGACAATCAATAATGTTACGTAATATTTCATTGGCACTGCTCGCTTGGGCGGGCAGTGCCTTCACCGCACAGGCCCAAAGCGACGTTGTCGTTAGTGGAAAGATAGAGGGTGTCAAGCAGGGACAGCTCCTGCTTGTGGCACAAGTGGGCGAAAACCGCATGGATACACTTGGTGTTGCCGACTTCAAGGCACCTAAGTTCCAGCTCAAGGCGAAAGTAAAGGAGCCGGTTATGGCACAGATTGTAGTGCGAGGCTATAGCGGCGGATTCAACTTCATTGCCGAACCCAACGCCAAGTACGATGCTTTTCTATGCGACGGAGATGCCGCTTATATTAAAGGTGGAAAACTTCAGGACGAGTGGATGGCTTTCTCTAAGCGCTCGGCCGAACTTCATGCCGAGTCGAAAGCTATGCAGGCGCGTTACGACGCATTGCGTGCTGCCAACAAATTCCGCAGTGCCAGTGCCACAAACGACTCCTTGCGCACGCTCAACGACAACATCAACGCCGAAACTCAGGCTTTCCTGAAGCAGCACGACGACGTTATCGCTGCCTATACCTACAACAGCAACGCGCTGATGGCTGAGCTCAACCTCGCCGACACGCGTAGATTATACGACTCTATGGGCGAAGGTGCAAAGAATTCGCCAAGCGGCCGTATCATGCTCGAACGTATTCAGCGCATGGAGAAGGTGACACAGGGACGCAAAGCACCCGACTTTACTCTGCCAGACCTCAATGGCAACATGGTGACTCTGAGCAAAGTGAAAGCTAAGGTGAAGATTGTTGACTTCTGGGCTTCATGGTGTGGACCCTGCCGATTGAACAATCCGTCGCTCAAGCGTATGTATGAGCAGTATCACGACAAAGGATTGGAGATTGTAAGCGTGTCGCTCGACAATGTCAAGGAGCGTTGGCTTAAGGCCGTTAAGCAGGATGGTCTGCCCTGGATCAACGTCAGTTCGCTCAAAGGATGGCAGTGTGAGGTGGCTCGTACTTACGATGTCAAGGCGGTGCCAGCCATATATATACTCGACGAAGAAAACCATATCATCACCACAAACATCCGTGGTGAGACGCTGGCTAACTTCCTTAAAGAACGACTCAAGTAAAGAAGGCTACACATTATAATAATAACCAGACATTATAAAGAGTCTTATATTCATTTAAAAGAACCATAATTATACATAAAATGAAAACCAGAATCTTATTATTTGCATTGGCATGCATGGGCGTTATGCCTACTTTCGCACAGACAGCACGCCGCTTCACCATCGACGGTGAACTCACTCGCGACTCGCTGCGCTATACACCGCAGGCGATAAAGAAAGTTTATCTGAAGCATATCGTCAACGGTCAGGAGCTCATGATGGACTCGGCTGTAGTGAAGAACCGCTGCTTCCACTTCGAAGGAACTGCTCCTAAGGACGTTGAGGCTGCAATTATCACAGGCTTCGACAATGGTTCGGCACAGCTGCTTCTTGAACCCGGCAACATCAAGTTCAAGCCTTTCGACGGCAATTTCCCCGTTGGTGCCAAGGCTTACGGAACCAAGAACAACGATATCTTCGCCGGTTATGCCATGCTGCACAACAAGAATGCCGACGACGCTAAGGTGAACATAGAGAAGCTGCGTGCTTCGCTGCCCGACAGCATCACCAACGACGACCGCAAGTATATGCCTTATCACGGCGCCATATTCAACGCCAACGGCGTGTATTACAAGGCTGATGTGATGGATTATTACCTCAAGCACATTGACAGCGAGGCAAGTCTCTTCATCCTGAAGTACGACCTCTACTATATGTTTAAGCCCCAGTATCTGCACGATGTGTTTATGGCTGCACTGCCCGAGCGCCTGCACAGCCATCCCATCTATAAGGAACTGAAGAACCAGTTGCTCTCAAGCGATATGGTAGAAGGCAGTCCCGCACCCGACTTTACAGCCCAGACACTCGACGGAAAGTCGTTGTCGCTGTCGCAACTGAAGGGCAAATACGTGTTCTTTGATGTTTGGGCATCGTGGTGTGCACCTTGTCGTCGTGAGATACCGTTTATAAAGAAGGCCCTGGCTGAGGCTAATGGCAAGGACAACTTCAAGGTGTTGAGCTATTCAATCGACAGCAAACGCAGCGATTGGACTAACTGTATCGACAAGAATCAGATGAAAGACAAGAACTGGATACACGTTTCTACGTTGAAGGCGTGGTCGTCTGACATCATACGTCTGTACAATGTGCGTGGCGTTCCTCATACAGTTCTCATCGATCCGGCAGGAAATGTAGTGAAGTTCAATCTCCGTGGCGAGGAATTGGTAAGCACTGTGAAGGCCCTTCTGAGCAAGCCTTTCAAGCCGACTAAGTCAAACGCCAAGGCTGCAACGGCTGCTCAGGCTGTAAAGATGGAGGCTTTCAAGGCTTCATCGGCTGAAGACAAGAAGCTGTATGATGAGTATGAGGCTCTCTGCAAGCGTAATGATATGTCGAAGATAGCTAAGCTTGAGGCACAGGTGCGCTTCGTTCTCGACCACAACACTTCGCCCGTGGCTCCATACATACTCGAACGCGACTTCCTCAACATTCTCGACAAGTCGTACAATCAGCGTCTCTCTAACGCTTTGTCGCCCGTATTGAAGAACAATGCATACGCCAAGTCATACTGCGACAAGGTTGCTGAGTTGTTGGGCGAGGAAGAAGAGTAAGAAATAGGAATTACGAATTAGGAATTAGGAGTTGTTCTAATTCTGAATTAGGAATTACGAATTAGAAGTTGTTCCAATTCAATAAAAAAGTTGAGAGTTGAAAATTGAGAGTTTAGAGTTATGATTACATGTTATAATCATTTGATTATCGTCTTATGCTACAAAAGCATGTCATAACTCTAAACTCTCAACTTTCAACTCTCAACTAAGTAAGATTATTTCTTGTGTCGGTTAGCACGTTGCTCGCGATATTTCGCCTTTTGGCGTGCCGAACCGCTACCATGGGCTCCGGTGATGTATTTCTTCTTCTTAGCCTTGGTCTTCACCTTGCCGTCGTCGTTGTTTCGGTTGGATGCACCGCCACGACCCCAGGAGATTCCGCCCCCGGCAATGATTGCGTCTATATCGTCGCCTTTGCTCATAATTGTCAGTTTATGTTTTAATTAAAATCAATGATGGAACAGGCGGACACCTGTGAATGCCATTGTGATGCCGTACTTGTCGCAAGTATCAATAACATTGTCGTCGCGTACTGAGCCACCTGCCTGTGCGATATATTCCACACCGCTCTTGTGAGCACGCTCAATGTTGTCGCCGAACGGGAAGAATGCGTCTGAGCCGAGAGCTACGCCACAGTTCTGTGCAATCCATTCTTTCTTCTCTTCCATGGTCAATACCTCTGGTTTTTCCTTAAAGAACATCTGCCAAGTGCCGTCGCGCAGAACGTCGTCGTGGTCCTCCGAGATGTAAACATCGATGGTATTGTCGCGGTCGGCACGACGAATGCCGTCTACAAACGGAAGGTTCATAACCTTCGGGTGCTGGCGCAACCACCAGATATCGGCCTTGTTGCCCGCCAGACGAGTACAGTGGATGCGGCTCTGCTGTCCTGCGCCGATGCCGATTGCTTGTCCGTCCTTTACATAACATACCGAGTTAGACTGTGTGTACTTCAGAGTGATGAGTGAGATGATAAGGTCGCGAATGGCTTCGAGTGTGAAGTTCTTAGCCTTGGTAGGAATATTCTCGAAGAGCGCGGGGTCGTCAAGCTTCACCTCGTTGCGTCCCTGCTCGAATGTCACGCCATATACCTGCTTGTGCTCGATAGAAGCTGGAGTGTAGTTGGGGTCAATCTTAATCACGTTGTATGTACCCTTGCGCTTTGCCTGGAGTATTTCGAGAGCCTCGGGAGTGAAGTCGGGGGCGATAATGCCGTCGCTCACCTCACGCTTGATGAGAGTTGCTGTGGCAGCGTCGCAAGTGTCGCTCAGCGCAACGAAGTCGCCATACGAGCTCATACGGTCGGCTCCGCGGGCACGTGCATAAGCGCAGGCTATCGGCGAGAGCTCAATCTTAACGTCATCGACGAAGTAAATCTTCTTGAGGGTGTCGCTCAGCGGCAGACCTACGGCTGCTCCGGCAGGTGAAACGTGCTTGAACGAAGCTGCAGCGGGCAGTCCTGTGGCGGCTTTCAGCTCCTTCACGAGCTGCCATGAGTTCAGTGCGTCGAGGAAGTTGATGTAACCGGGACGTCCATTGAGTACTTCGATAGGGAGTTCGCCTTCTTCCATGTATATGCGCGAAGGCTTTTGGTTCGGATTGCATCCGTACTTGAGTGCTAATTCTTTCATACAGTGAATATAAGAATGAAAAATATGAATGCAAAATTACGATTTTTCCACTAAAAAGCGGTACATTTCCATTAAAAAGCAGTACATTTGCGTCAAAATATTACATGTTAGGATATTATGAGCATTAATTACGCACTGAAGAAACTGTTTGACACCGTCGAGCATGAGTTAGAGCGCATTCCTCAGAAGGTGCGCGCCCTCGACAAGTTGCGTCTGTACATCACCGGAAAGGAGAAACCATCGCGCGAAACTCTCGACTATATTTCGCTGCTCGTAGGTTTTCAGGACTGGGATTCGTTCAGAGAAGCCCTCCACGGAAAGACTGATGGACAGGAGAATTATGAAGATTAGTACACACTGTGTTGCTATGCCAAAAACTATCTTAAATAATTATTTATGAACAAATCGACATTATTGTTAGGCTTATGCCTCGCGTTTGCCCCCATTGCAGGCGCACAGACACTGAACAAGCAGGGCGGCATCTCGTCGCAGACATTGCAGAAAATCGTTAAAGCTCAAGAATCTGCGCCTGTCAACAAGGCCCTTTTCAACGCTTTGGCGGCAAATAAGATTGACGACCTGGCAAAGAACTTTGCCAACCAGGGACTCTTCGACTCGCACTTCAGCGTAGAGACTCCCAAACAGTCGATACACAATCAGAAGAGCTCGGGCCGCTGCTGGATGTTCTCAAGCTTCAATGTGCTGCGTGCCGACTTCGCCCGCCGTCATGCCGATTCGTTGCGTGTGGACTTCTCGCACGACTATCTCTTCTTCTACGACCAGCTTGAGAAGGCCAACCTGATGCTTCAGGGAGTGCTCGACAATGCCAAGAAGCCCATCGACGACCCACGTCTGCAGTTCTTCTTCAGAAGTCCGCTCAACGACGGGGGTACATTCTGTGGCGTAGCCGACCTCGCTCCGAAGTACGGACTCGTCCCTATGTCGGCACAGCCTGAGACATATACAGCCGAGAATACATCGAAATTGCGCTCGCTGCTTTCTTCAAAGCTGCGCGAGTATGGTCTCGAATTATATCGTATGGCATCCGCCGGCAAAAAGCAGCAGGCCATTGCCGAGCGCAAAACCGAGATGCTCTCGACCATCTATCGCATGCTTTCCATCGCATTGGGCGAACCTGTTAAGGAATTCACATATCAGTTCCGCGACAAAAACGGACGTGCTGTAGGCGAGCCGCGTCGCTTCACTCCCAAGTCGTTCTACGATGAAGTGGTGGGCAATCCTATCAAGGGCACATTCATTATGGTGATGAACGACCCGCGCCGTCCATATCACAAGACATACGAAGTGGAATACGACCGCCACGTTTACGACGGAACCAACTGGAAGTATCTCAACCTTCCGATGGACGAAATTGCCAAGTTGGCAATCGCTTCGCTCAAAGACGGCAAGAAGATGTATTCATCTTACGATGTAGGCAAGCAGTTTGACCGTGATCGCGGATTCTCCGACACCGAGAATTACGACTATGCGTCGCTCTTCTCTACTACATTCCCCATGAACAAGGCCGACCGTATCGCCACATTCGATTCGGGTTCTACCCACGCCATGACCCTCACTGCTGTCGATCTCGACAACGAGGGCAACCCGATCAAGTGGAAGGTGGAGAACAGCTGGGGCGCAACCAACGGCCATCAGGGCTGCATCATCATGACCAACCGCTGGTTTAACGAGTACATGTTCCGTCTTGTAGTAGACAAGAAGTACGTGCCTGAGACATTGCTCAAGGAGTTTGAGCAGAAACCGTTGATGGTTACGCCTGAGGATCCGCTCTTCAGCGACGACATGTAAGATTCTGTACCTTATTAATATATATAAGAGGCTATGGCAAGTGTGCCGTAGCCTCTTTTCTTTTTATGTGTGTATAGGGTACGAATATGTGCGTATCGGGCACAAAAAAATGACGAGATATTAAAATCTCGTCATTACTTCAACAACAAACTTGTCTTTCTCTGATGTGTGCGGTATGCCACCATTCTTATAGAAATACTTCTCATAGTTGAATCGGATGTCGCTGACGAAGGGCTTCTTGAGGCTCAGTGTAACGCCCCCCGTGAGTCGTGAGCGCTGCGAATCGTTGACTATGAGCGTTCCGCCCTTGTCTGCCTTGCCGTTGAGATAGCGTGTACCGTCGCTGTGGTCGCTCATGTAGTCGTAGCGCAGCAGCGGAGTGACATAGCGTACGAGACCCTTGCCCGACGGAATGTCGTAGCTTATGAACGAGTCGAATGCATGAACCGGCTTGAAGGCATCCTTGCCGTATTGCTTGTACAGATATTCCGCCTCTACGTGCCAACCCTTAGCGTGCCAGTAAGCACCCGCATCATACATCATGACATTGACGTGGTCGGGCTTTATCTTTTGTGTGCTCAGCGTCAGATTGAATCCGCCCGGCAGGAACATCTGTGCCTTGGCAGAGAAGTTGATGCTCTTTGTCCAGTAGTCTTTCTGATTGGTCAGACCCGAACCGTTGAACATTCCCGCCTCCAATATAATAGGTATTCCGGCGTTGAACGAATATCCTAATGCCGCACCCACGTCGCGCACATTGCCCACTTGTTTGGCAATGAACGAGCGGTTGGCGAAGTATTGCTGATGGGGCGAGCGGTGAGCGTCGATGGTGAAGGGCACACGCATCTGTCCGATGGTGAACTGTAGTCCCTTCACTGGTTTCAGTCGGGTGTATGCATCGAGCATCTTTATCTTGCCTTCGTCGCAAAGATCAATCTCAGCCTTATAATATATAATAGGTGAAAGGCTACCGTCGACGCTGATACGGGCGTTGCGCACCTCAAATCGTCCTTCGTCCTCGCTGGTTTGATATTCGTATTTCGAGCGTATAGTACCGTGAATGTTCACCGGTGTAGCCTTGTTGGCGTCGTTCTTTTCTGCAGCTGTCGTCTGTTGGGCTGAGGCTGTAGCTGCCACGAGGCACAGCAGAGCCCATATAATTACTGTTCTCATCTTTTGTCGTGTATTGTTTTTTCATTGGCAAAATTACATATTGCTTGTTTTCGGGGCGTGTCGAACGTGTTACGATTGTGTTACAGGCTGAAATATGTGGCTAATATCGGGCTGTGTAAGCTGTAACACTATTGTAACATTATCGTAATCTGTGCGTCATTGTTTTTATGTTTTTAACTACTAATTTTGCAGCCAGATAGCAATTATAGCAGCACGCTAACATTTATATAAAATGAAAGAGAAGAAAAAGGAATTATTGGGTGCGCTTAAGAAGCGGCTTGATGGCAATGACGTAGTTGAAAATCAAGTTATAAAACTCGCATTGAAGAAAATGGACGGTGCGCGCGATGACGGATGGGGAGTGTATTACTCCAAGAGTGGCCGCCGTCTTGTAGCCGCAAAGAAAACCATTGAGGGTGCCTATGCAGTCAAGGACGACACACAGGAGATATGCGACAACGCCTTTTGGGGTTGTGCCTATCTGCGCAGTGTGGCCATGCCAGCCACAGTGACACGTATTGGTGATGAGGCTTTTGCCCGTTGCTTGTCGCTCGAATCAGTATGTGTGCCGACTTCGGTAGAGGAAATGGGCAAGAATCCTTTTGTAGGTCTTGACAGCAAGGTGGTCAACTGCCAGTCGGAAGCGTTTGCCGTCGATGCCAAGATACTTTATACAGCCGACCGTACTCGTCTTATCTCGTGCATGACTGATGCTTCTATGGTTATCGTTCCGAAGACCGTCAGCACAATTGGAAGCCTCGCCTTCACACGCCGCAGTAAGTTGAAGAAGGTGCAACTGCCCGACGGACTCGACCGTATTGGCCGTGATGCCTTCAGCGATTGTGATGCTCTCGAAGAGGTCGTTATCCCTGCTTCGGTCACAACAATCGATCCTTACGCCTTCGCCAGCTGCGACCGCCTGCACAAAGTTACCTTCCTCGGTACTCCAAAGCGTCTTGCACGCACAGCATTCAGCGATTGCGACAATCTTCTTTCAGTAATTGTGCCCGACGGCGAGCAGAAAGCGTTCCGCAAACTGCTGCATGTCACCGAAGACAGTGACATGCTGGTGTTGGGAAATGAATAAGCCTCACCCCCAGTTCCTCCCTGCGGGGGAGGGGCCGGGGGTATGGCTTTTAGTCTTATATTATAATATGAAAAAGCAAACAACCTACATAGATCGCGACGTGAGTTGGATGTACTTCAACCACCGCATTCTGCAAGAAGCCGAGAAGAAGCAGGTGCCCCTGCTCGAGCGTCTTTCGTTTCTTGGCATCTACAGCAACAACCTCGATGAGTTCTTCCGTGTACGTGTGGCATCGCTCAATCGCTTGGCTGACAGCGAAAGCCTGCCCGACAAGCGCCGCAAGGAGTTCAAGCGCACGCTCAAGACCATCAATCATCTCAACGAGGAGTATTCGTCAGAATACACCAAAGTGATAAAGAGCGTGTTTGCTGAACTCGAAGATCACCACATCCGACTGCTTAACGAGACCCAACTCAACGACGAGCAGAAGCAATTCCTAAAGCGTCTGTATTACGACAAGCTCAACGGCTCGACCAATCCCATCTGGCTCTCAGCCATCGACGACCTCAACACGCTTGAGGACAACCGCATATACCTCGTAGTAAAGAAGACGCACACCGACTCGGAACATAAGGTGAAGTATGCCGTCATCAAGGTTCCCGACCGCGTGTACGGCCGCTTCATACGCATACCGCAGAGCGACGGCTTTGACAACATCATGTATCTCGACGACGTGATACGCTTCTGTCTGCCGCTGATATTCATCGGCACCAAGCCGTCGACATACGAAGCCTACTCCTTTAAGTTCACCAAGGATGCCGAAATGGAGGTAGACAACGATGCCGACTACGGTGCTATGGAGAAGATTGCGCTCGGTGTCAACTCGCGAAAGCGTGGCGAACCCATCCGTGTGATATACGACAAGGACATGCCACGCGACATGCAGAAGCGTGTTTTCGACCGTCTTAACGTGCGCGAACTTGACACTTCGCTCGCAGGCGGACGCTATCAGAACCATCGCGACCTCATGTCGTTTCCCGACTGCGGCCACAACGAACTGAAATACGAGAAGTGGCAGCCCGTGATGAAGCCCGAATTCCTCGCCGAGGAGTCGCTCTTCGAGCAGATACGCAAGAAAGACCGCTTCATACACGTTCCCTACAACTCGTTCGACGCCTACATCCGACTGCTACGCGAGGCTGCCCTGCGCCCCAGCGTGAAGGAGATAAAGACCACACTCTATCGTCT
>JAIJMN010000222.1:0-3677 GCA_022735715.1 Prevotella sp. | reverse complement strand
AACTCCTAACTCAAAATTCAAAATTCCTAATCGGCTCCGCCGACCAATTCCTAATTCCTAACTCGTAATTCCTAATTCACAATTGCGCTTCGCGCGTAGCAGGTAGTGGTTTCGCTCCACAGGCAAAAGTCTATTCAATCATACCTGCTTAACCATTTGATGTTATTAACCTAAATAATTAGGTAAATCTATTTTTGTTAAACTTCCATCGAAAAATGATTTTGCTATATCAATGTCCACGTCATATTGTTTCTTCATCAAATACTTCAATGCATTACGAAATCGTTGCAACTCTTCATTATCGAGAATCATAGCAAACAGGTTTCTAAGTTTAGGATCTTCCGCAGCTTGTATACGCTTCGTTTCCTTTTTAAAGGCTTCAAGCGTTGAAGGATAGCCTGCATCCTTTAAATTTATGCCAAGTTGTTTTGCTGCATCCAACAAAAATTTATCCATAGCAGGTTTTACTGTAAACATAAAGCGTTTCCTGTCAGAGTGAATATACATTGTTATATGTACATTCTCACCATCTGCTTCACACCCATTATCATATTTTTCAAAACCACTATCTAATGTTGCCATCCGCTTATCAGCATCAATTATACCAATAGCAAATTCGTTAGATTTATTTACAGCCTTAGCCACTTCATTACAAGTGCTCTTATGCTTAACATAACCACCTAATATAAATCCTACCAGATTTGTATCTACATTACATTCTGGAAAAACATTCATTTGTTTCATGATTCAGCAATAATAGCATCAAAATTAAAGAAAGCATCAGCACCATTATCATATATATCTTGAATATCCTGTTCCGAAGCTGTTTTAATGTTATATCCGCCTTCTACTGGATATGTAAGAAACAACTTGAAATTCTCAATTTTCTCTTGCAATAAATGACTTAATACATAAGGACTATGTGTTGCAATAAAAAAGAAATTCTTATGCGTCTTACTATTCAACATATCCACAACCATATTCATCAGTTGAAATTGTGTTGGTGGAAAAAGATTACTTTCTGGTTCCTCCAAAAATATTTCAGCATGATTAGTATTCAATAAACTGTCTGCATACTTCTTAAACTTTGCTGCAGACTTGTCATTTGGAAAGACATAGTCTTTTCCTTCTACATGCACAATAACAGGGTTGCCATACACCTTCTTCTGATCAACATTGTTAAATATACGCTCGTAAAGCACATTCAACAAATTGTACGAAAGTTGTTTCTCTGAAAAAGTTTTTTCCTTTTCTGTCTTTTCCGCCTTATAGATATGCTTATCAAGATAATGCAAATGAACAAACTGAGGAATTAAAGACTGAATTCCACTTGAACTATTCATTAAATCGAGACGAACACCATTAACAACAATAGCATCAGCACCAGAAATTTCATCATATTCATACGAAATACCAGTACCAAGAATATCATGTTCTTTCTTTATAAATTTCTTCGCAATATCAAAATCCGCTTTAAAATCAAGTATATTATCATAACTTGTTTCCAATCGATCCCAATTAGAAACAAGAGAAATCATATTTCTTTCGGCTGGAACATACGAAACTTTAGGACGCTTATAATTCCATCGTTTGGTATTCCATTCATGCTTAAACATGGGTTTTGAATTGTCATATTCAAAACTCATATATGGTGAACTATAAGCAATATAAGTATCAGGCCATACATATCCTTTAGCATGGTAATAAGATATTAGTCCTGCAATAAAATAATCTCCATCAAAAAACTCCTTTACCGATTGTCTCAATATAATTCGCTTCTCCACCCAACTGCAATAACATGCAACCATCATAGCACAACTCTTTCCAGAACTCTGCAAACCAATGATAAGGTTTATTTGACTTAAATCTATGTCAACATTCCTAAGAGGCCCAAAATTTCTTATTTTAATATGTTTCATTTGCACCAACGATATATATTTTATCTTACAAAGTTAGTAAAATTGTTTTATATCAGCAAAAAAGTTATATATTTTAGCACAATTGCCATTTACTCATGAATTATTTTGATTAATGTTAAATTCAAAACACCTAATTCCTAATTCGTAATTCCTAATTCACAATTGCGCTTCGCACAAACCGTAGCAGGTAGTGGTTTCGCTCCACAGGCATATGCCTATTCAATCATACCTGCTTTACCTTTATTCTTACTTTATCTCCATCAGATAGTCGTTCTCCAACTATTCTATTAGGTCTCTAATATCTTCAGTATTTTCACAAAAAATGACTTTGCTGATATACCAATCCTCTTGTACGAACTTATGACACATTCAAAAGACAAGAACACTACAAAGGCATTCAAGATGACGTCATCTATTTCTTTACTGAATAAGTATCCTGAGTTTTGATATCTCATTATGCATATTATACAGACAAATAAAACGTAGGTTACATTTAAAAGAAATTCCACCACTCCTGCATCATAAACATATCTTATAGAATCTGCCAATCGTTTTTTGTGTTGTTTCCCTTCTGTATAAGTTACGAATGGCATTCTATAAATAATACTCCTTATATAAGATGGACAATACACAATGATAAATGAGCTTAACACTAATACGATAAAAATCTCTGTTATTTCATTAAACATGACACCATTAATCATATTTGCTATATAAACAATTATAATGGGAGGGATAACAGCAGAGAATACAGAAACAAAAGCCACTATAACAACAGAAATAAAAGGCATAGCTAATGATAGTAACAAACGTAAGAGAGTTATAGGAATAGCCATAACATTAAATACCTTTCGACAACGATTTCCTTCTACTTCATGGCGTTCCCTTTTAGCGTAGATTCCTATGTAAATAGCTACAATAGCTAAAGCCCCCATAAATACAAAGGCAGATGCTATATGTGACAGTACCGTGAAAACTGAGAAAACTATACCTCCTAATACTATAATTAAGAAAGCTATTAATTTCAGTAAAGTGTTTAAAGATATCTCTGGAAGCCAACTTTTAGCTTTTGCTATTAGTCTTTCATTGTTACATACATAATGTGTAAGGCTTAAAGATCTCACAATTACACCTTCATTACGCTCAGATGTTACATAAGGGAAAGGGTATTCACAAATGCTGCCATCTGACAAAAATACAACAATTGATTCATACGGTTCTCCCTTTGAGATATCACCATCATCTATTTTAACGAGTTTTCTTCTTTTTACTCTGTACTTTCTTGATGATACATTTATGGAATTAACTAACAATCTATCGACAATAGGATATACTATTTTCTTTTCAAGCCGTATATTCATCAGATTAACAATTCCACTCCATACTACCGTCAATACTAGGAACAAGAAAATAGATAGCAATATTGTAATCCACAACAAATTTTGTATTTGTTCCCAAAGCAATCCAAATAGTAATACGGAGCACACAAACCAAAAAACTATTATTCCTACAAATACCCAACTATGCAAAAACCTATATTTTACATATCGAATAATTACATCCCCAGAAGATGATTTTTCGTCTACTGTATATGGATGTTTATTTCGTCTCAACATTTGCCCCTCTGTTATTTTTTTAGAACTTCCAAGTATTCCCCTGTAATCAGAAAGCAGTATATGCATAAAACATATTACCTTCTAATTAATCAAATGATAATCTTTATATCGCAAATGTACGTCTTTTCTCCGGCATCAGCAA
>JAIJMN010000014.1:0-22259 GCA_022735715.1 Prevotella sp. | reverse complement strand
AGAAAGCGGCTGCCGAACAGCGAGCCCGTGAGGCTAAGGCTCAGCGTGAAGCGGTGGAGCGTAAGGCACGTGCCGACGAACAACGCTCTACAAAGGAGATTGCCCAAGCCCGTAAGGATGTGGAGCAGACTAATACGATGTCGTCGGTAGACCGTATGATGTCGGGCGGATTTGAAGCCAATAAGGGTCGTCTGCCAATGCCTGTCACGGGCAGTGCGCGCATCGTCAGCCATTACGGACAGAACAGTGTGGCAGGACTCAAGGGTGTGACTATCGACAATAAGGGCATCAACATTATGGGACAGCCCGGCTGTCAGGCACGCGCCATATACGACGGCGAGGTGAGTGCCGTGTTCGGCTACAGCGGCTCGTACGTAGTGATGGTTCGCCACGGAGCCTACATATCGGTATATTGCAATCTGCGTTCGGTCAATGTTCAGCGCGGACAGAAGGTGTCTACACGTCAGAGTCTGGGCTCTGTGGCACAAGATAATATCCTTCAGTTCCAGTTGCGTAAAATGCAGAACCGCCTGAATCCTGAGGCTTGGATAGGAAGATAAAAAACACAAAGCCCCCCACAGCCCCTCCCCCGTAGGGAGGGGAGTGGTATGCACTGTAAACAATATATACATAATTAAAACTCGTTGTATTTTCTTGTGAGGAGATATGACGAGTTTTTTACTGTGGCAAGGAATCTTGGAAATGTAAAGTATATTATATGTTCAAACTTGCAAAAAAGAGTTTTTGCATTGAAAAATCTATCATTTTGTTGGATATATATATATATATTATTAAATTTGCAATATGACTTTTGTAGGTCAATATTTGTGCTGTTATGCGTTCAATAATTATTTGTTAACCTCTAAAACTAAAATCTTATGAAAAAAATGTTATTTTTGTTCGCCATTTTATATTCGATCATTGTTGGTTGTAGTAATGATGCTTATGAAAACCGTGAAGTTGATTATGCTCAATACAACCAAAGTGTGATAAATTATTTGCAGCGTAAGTATAATGTTGAGTCACAAGTTGAGTTTGCACCAGGCTATAAACAACGTTTAACAAGAGAAGCTGTTGAGAATCTGGAGGAATACTACAAGTTTATTGGGGCAATGAAAGAATCTCCAATGAAGATGAGTTGTATAAATATGCCAAGTATAAGTAGAGGTACAGGAGTACAGACAGAGTCGTTTAATACTACTCTCAGTTATGAACTGGATGGCATTAATTTAACAATATATTATGACGTTGATGCCAATTGGAAGATAGCAGATGACCCACGCATATATGCAGGGCTTTGGGGTAAGGGTGTGTCAAAAAACTATACCAGTGGTTGGTATACAGTCAACAGTCACAGCTCTTCGTGTACAGCTTCTGCTGATAAGATATGGGTTGATGTTGTGCGAGCCGACTATGTAGTGTTGTTTTATAATAATATGGTGTATAAGTTTATTGATGGACAATGGACTTTAGTTCCAGATTTACAAGGTGGATTATATGCAAGACAAACGATAAAGTTGGCTGCAACTGGAAGCATTGATCTTGCAAACAACCGAAGTGATTTTACTATGCATTATGCAGGAGCGGGCAGTTGGGGTCTTGAAGAGTTGTGACTCATAAACAATAATTAATGTTTTAGTTGGTTTAATGATGAAATTTTCAATATTCATTTTCCTTTTTGTCTTGTGTGGCTTCACTGTGTCTGTTGCCCAGCCACTTTGTTCCGATACGATAGCAAATCGCATGTGGAGACAGATGTCTGTATTTCCGCAGGAGAAACTGTATGCTCAGATCGACCGGGCGGAATATACGTGCGGAGACACGATATGGGTACGCCACCATGTGGTTGATGCCTTGACAGGAATGCCGTCACATGTAAGCCGATATGTTTATGTGGAGTTGGTAAATCCTCTTGGTAAACTTGTTGGCAGATATATGATGCGTCAGAATGAACAAGGTATTGTGTGTGGATATATTCCGACGGCTTTTGACATGCCGTCAGGTACTTATATGTTTCGTGCCTATACACGATATATGTCAAGTACAACTCCTGATTATCTGTTCGAGCGTATGGTGCGTTTGCGCAGTGCTATAGAGAATTCCGTTAGGATAACTGCTGATAGTCGTAATGGTAAGTTACGCCTGTCGTTTATAAACCCGAAGACAGGACGTTCGATACATAATGGCAGCGTTAAGGTTTCTTCTGCTGATGGAGATATTGTAACAACGGGGAACACTGATGAGGGTGTAAGATTACATATGGCTGACATTGGACGTAATCGAAGTTGTCTACTGGTGGAAGTGGGTAATTATTGTGAGTTTGTTCCAGTTAGACATGGACGTATAGATTTGCAAATCATGCCTGAAGGTGGAAACCTGATAATGGGAAAGCGTTGCCGAGTGGCATACAAGACGGTTGCAGATAATGGACTTGGCATAGACATGCATGCTGTTGTTACTGATGATAATGGAAATGTTGTTGCTGAATCTGGTGCTACGCATCTTGGCATGGGTATGTTCTATTTCACTCCGCAAAAAGGAAAGGTGTACAAAGTGACATGTAGCTCTGTTGACGGCCAAACTACCGAGGCTCTATTGCCTAAGGCCAAGACCGATTCTTACTCATTGAGCGTGACGCAGGCAAGCAACAATGTTATAGCTAATATTGTTGGCTATGGCGGGATGTCGGACGCTGGCAAATTGTGGATTGTCGTCCATCAAGGTGGCGCACCGTTATATGTTAGGAAGGTTGAAAGTGGAAGCTTGGTTTTTGCGCGTCGAATGTTCGACAACGGAATTGTGCATTTTGTTCTAGCTGATAGTAATATGAATATTGTCAGTGAGCGCATGGCCTTCATGTGGAATGGGGATGTGGCTTTTGACGATAGTTCCATGTTGCATTTTACATCAGGGATAGATTCTATGCGTAATGTGGAGATTGTTCTGCCAGACACTGTTGATGCAGACTGTGCGGTAAGTGTTGTTGACGCTGACATGTCTTGTGCCGATACTGTACAGAATATAGTGTCGTCATTGACATTGTCGCAGGAATTACGCGGTTTTATAGAACAGCCGGCGTGGTATTTCGGCGGTAATGGCAGACAAAGACAACTTGATTTACTGATGATGACGCAAGGTTGGCGGAGATACGATATGTCTGGTGTGTTGGGTGGACAGATACAAATACCCAAAGTGAAGCCTGAAGTAAGTATGTGCATAAGTGGCAAGGTGATGTCAAACTTAACCCCTCACGGCAGAAAAGGGGCAAGTGTCACTATGTCGTCAAGCCGTGGAGGGCTGGCGGAGGTTGTTACGACTGACAATGCCGGACGGTTCTACTTTGAAGGATTTGAGATGCCAGATAGTACCGGCTATATGTTGCTGGCACGTAGTGCTAAGGGTAGTGCCAACAATGTTATTCGTGTTGATAGTGTATATTATCCAGATTGCATCAACATGTTTCCACAGCCATTGGTGGAGCAAAAGCAGAATGCTTCAGATGAAGACAAATATGCGATGGCAAGGCATGGTGTTGGACGTATGGTGTTTCTGCCTGAGGTGACTGTGACTGAACGCAATCGCCCGAGGACGGAGTATGAAATGCTTGCAAAAATTGGTGGACGGTCTATAACTTCTGAAATGCTTAAGGCCGAAGGAAGCAAGAGTGTATTTGATTATCTTAAAAGCACGTTCTATACTGGACTCATCTACAATTTCCAAAAAGAGTGGTTCTATTACAACAAAATACCCTCATACTTGGTCGTGGATGGAACTGTATGGAGTCTGTCTGCTGAAGTTGGTTCTACTATGGTTGCTATATTGCAAAGTATAAGGGCGAATAAAGTTAAGCAAATAGACATTATAAAAGGGCCGGTAACAGGAACGCTGCCTTCGCTTGCTGGATATTCGGCATTTGAAATGTTTAGTAGTGCCATCGTGGTTACTACCAAGGAGCAGTCCGATGCTTCAAATACCGATGTAGTTCTGTTTCGTCCTCTTGGATACCAGCGTCCCGCTGCATTTTACAATCCCATGTACGTGGCACCAGAAGAATACGCTCTACGCCATACTGTGTACTGGAACCCGACGGTACAGGTAAAGAACGGCAAGGCGGTGGTACAATTCCTGCCGAACGGAACCAAGAAATACCGTGTTACAGTGGAGGGCATAGATAAGAACGGTAGACTTGTGCATTTGGAAAAAGAAACTGAGTAGTAGAATGTGTTATTTTTGCTGTTATTGCAGTTGTATTCTGCGTTTTGGGAGTCAGTTGGATAGAAAATGTAGTAAATATTTGTGTACGTTGCGAAAAATTAGTAATTTTGCATCGTTCAGTGGAATGAGGGGCTCCGAGAGAGCTCCTCATTTTTTTATTCTCTAATGTATTTATATGATAGACAAAAACACCATAAAAAGTATTGTTAATGAGTGGCTCGACGGCAAGGAATATTTTCTTGTTGACGTGGAAGTAAGCCCCGACGACCGTATCGTAGTTGAGATAGACCATGCCGATGGCGTGTGGATTGAGGACTGCGTGGAGTTGAGCCGTTACATCGAAGATCATCTGAGCCGCGACGAGGAAGACTACGAACTCGAGGTAGGCTCGGCAGGATTGGGTCAGCCCTTTAAGGTGCCGCAGCAGTATCACTGCTTTGTCGGCAAGGACGTAGAGGTGCTCGATGCTGATGATCAGAAGTACAAAGGCGTGTTGAAGAGCGTCGACGGCAATGACTTTGTGGTGACTGTTCAGGAGAAACAGAAAGTGGAAGGCAAGAAGCGTCCGCAGATTGTGGAAGTAGACCGTGCTTTCCAGATGGATAAGGTGAAATATACAAAATACTTAATAAATTTCAAATAAGCTATGGCAGCAGCAAAGAAAGACGATATTGTGAGCATGTTCGACTCGTTCAAGGAATTCAAGGAGACCAAGAACATCGACCGCACCACTTTAGTAAGCGTTCTGGAAGAGAGCTTCCGTAACGTTCTGGCAAAGATATTCGGCAGCGACGAGAACTTTGACGTTATCGTCAACCCCGACAAGGGCGACTTCGAGATATACCGCAACCGTGTGGTTGTAGCTGACGGCGAAGTAGAGGACGAGAACAAGCAGATCGCTCTGAAAGAGGCACGCAAGATAGAACCCGACTACGAGGTAGGTGAGGACGTATCAGAACGTGTTGAATTTGCCAAGTTTGGCCGCCGTGCCATACTCAACTTGCGACAGACTCTCGCATCAAAGATTCTTGAACTTGAGCACGACTCGCTATATAATAAGTATAAGGATCGCGTAGGCCAGGTTATCGCAGCTGAGGTCTATCAGGTCTGGAAGCGTGAGGTGCTCGTAGTAGACGACGAGAACAACGAACTCATCCTTCCTAAGGCAGAGCAGATTCCTGCCGACCAGTATCGCAAGGGCGAGACAATACGCGCCGTCATAGAGCGTGTAGACAACGAGAATAATAACCCCAAGATTATACTTTCGCGCACAAGCCCAATGTTCCTGCAGCGTCTGTTGGAGGCTGAGGTGCCCGAAATAGCCGAAGGACTCATCGCCATCCGTCGCATCGCACGCATGCCGGGTGAGCGTGCTAAGATTGCCGTTGAAAGTTTTGACGACCGTATTGACCCGGTAGGAGCCTGCGTAGGCGTTAAGGGTAGCCGTGTGCACGGCATTGTTCATGAACTGTGCAACGAGAATATCGACGTAATCAACTACACCGCCAATACAAAGCTCTTCATCCAGCGTGCACTTTCGCCCGCTAAGGTGTCGACTATCAAGATAGACGAGGAGAACCACAAGGCTGAGGTTTACCTTAAGCCAGAGGAGGTGAGCCTTGCTATCGGCCGTGGCGGTATGAACATCAAGCTTGCGTCTATGCTGACCGAGTACACTATCGACGTATTCCGCGAGGTGAGCGAGGAGGATGCCGACGAGGATATCTATCTCGACGAGTTCTCTGATGAAATCGACCAGTGGGTGATTGATGCCATTAAGGGCATCGGTCTGGACACCGCTAAGGCCGTGCTCAATGCACCACGCGACATGCTTGTTGAAAAGGCCGACCTCGAAGAGGAGACCGTAGACAACGTGCTGAAAGTGCTCCGCGCCGAGTTCGAGTAAGCGGATATTGCATATAAGGGGGCTTCAGAAACCGCGAGGTTTCTTGGAACTCCCTTAGCGAGTATCTAATAGGAACTCAAGTTTTGCATGTCATGGACATGCTGTAAGTAATTAATTTAAACCCTAACAAAGCAAAAGGAAAAGACGTAAACAGAGTAGCGGACAAAGCAGAGGTAGGCAGACGTTTTACTTTTTTACTCTTTTACTTTTAAAACAGATAAATATGAGCATCAGGTTAAACAAAGCATTACGAGAGTTGAATATAGGACTCCAGACGGCAGTGGAGTTCCTTGAGAAAAGAAGCGAACTGGGAGAGGTTAAGGCCGAGCCGAGCTTCAAACTGAGTGACGCTCAGTACAACGCCCTCGCTGGAGCTTTCCAGCAGGACAAGGAGGTGCGTTCTCAAGCTGAAAAACTCTTGCAGAAAAAGCCGAAAGAAAAGAAGAAGGACGACAACCGTGCCGAACGACTTCTTTCATCATCTACCCAACAGCAGTATAAGCCGTTGGGCAAGATTGACCTTGACAGTATCGGAAAGAAACCTTCCGAGCTGAAGCCAGCTGTACCTGAGGCTCGTAAGGAGCCTCAGGCCAAGACTGCTGCCGTTAGTCAGAAGCCGGCAAACAACAAAACAACACAGGGCAGCGAGGCTACTGCCGACAAGACTGTGGAGAAGACGGAAACAAAAAAAATACAAAAGCCAGTGGTTCAAGACAAAGAGAACAAACCCAAAGTGAAGCAGGAGCCTACTATGGCTGCCAAAACAACGGATGCGAAACCAGCCGCAACCACCGAGACATCAGCCGCTGAGACGACTAAGACCGACTCTACATTGTTCACCACAAAGAGCGAGAAGAAGATGCTCAATACACCTAAGGTGAACGTACTCGGCAAAATCGACCTCAATGCGATCAACCAGAGCACACGCCCCAAGAAGAAGTCGAAGGAAGAAAAGCGCAAGGAGCGTGAGGAGAAATCGCAGCAACAGCGCGGTGACAAGAAGAAGCGCGAGCGTATTAATAAGGTTCGTGTAGATATAAACGCAGCTGCCAACCAGCCAGGCGGACAGGGTGGAAAGAATACCAACGCCGGAGGTAACGGTGGCGGAAGCGGCAAGAACAAGAAGAAGAACCGTGGACGCGGACAGCAGAAACCAGCTGAGGTAAATGACGAGGACGTAGCGCGCCAGGTGAAGGAGACTCTTGCTCGACTCACAAGCAAGCAGAACCAAAACAAGAAGGGGGCCAAGTACCGTAAGGAGAAGCGTGAGGCTGCTCAGGAAAAGATGAATGAGGAGCGTCGCGAGGAGAAGAAGGAGAGCAAAACACTGAAGCTGACCGAGTTTGTGACTGTTTCAGAACTGGCTACTATGATGAATGTATCGGTAAACCAGGTAATCGGAACACTCATGAGCGTAGGTATTATGGTGTCAATCAATCAGCGTCTGGATGCCGAGACCATCAACCTCGTAGCAGAGGAGTTCGGATTCAAGACCGAATATGTCAGTGCTGAGGTGCAGGAGGCTATCACTGAGGTAGAGGATGACGAGAATGATCTTGTTCCGCGTGCTCCGATTGTTACCGTAATGGGTCATGTAGACCATGGTAAGACATCATTGCTCGACTATATACGCAAGACAAACGTTATCGCCGGTGAGGCTGGTGGTATCACTCAGCACATCGGTGCATACAACGTTCAACTTGAAGACGGACGCAAGATAACATTCCTCGATACTCCGGGTCATGAGGCGTTTACCGCCATGCGTGCCCGTGGCGCTCAGGTGACCGATATCGCCATCATCATTATCGCTGCCGACGACGCTGTGATGCCTACTACCAAGGAGGCAATAGCACACTGTCAGGCTGCCAATGTCCCGATGGTGTTCGCTATCAACAAGATTGATAAGCCAGGTGCAAACCCCGACCGTGTACGTGAGGAACTGTCGGCAATGAACCTCCTTGTTGAAGAGTGGGGCGGTAAATACCAGTGTCAGGAAATCAGTGCCAAGAAAGGTTTGCACGTGAACGATCTTTTGGAGAAGGTGCTTCTTGAGGCTGAAATGCTTGACCTTAAGGCCAATCCTAACCGCAAGGCCACAGGTTCTATTATCGAGTCGTCGCTCGACAAGGGTCGTGGTTATGTTTCGACAGTGCTCGTAAGTAACGGCACACTGCGTGTAGGTGACAACATTATCGCTGGAACATCATGGGGTCGTATCAAGGCTATGTTCAATGAGCGTAACCAGCGCATCGAGTCGGCGGGACCAGCTGAGCCTGCTATCATCCTCGGTCTGAATGGTGCTCCTACAGCGGGTGATTCATTCCACGTGCTTGAGACAGAACAGGAGGCTCGCGACATTGCCAACAAGCGTCTGCAATTGCAGCGTGAGCAGGGTCTGCGTACTCAGAAACGTCTTACACTGTCGGACATTTCTCATCGTATCGCACTCGGTTCGTTCAAGGAACTCAACATCATCGTCAAGGGCGATACAGACGGTTCAATCGAGGCTCTGTCGGATTCGTTCATCAAGATGTCTACCGAGAAGATCAAGGTTGATGTTATATACAAGGCTGTGGGACAGATTTCAGAGAGCGATGTTACGCTCGCTGATGCTTCTGATGCCATCATCGTCGGCTTCCAGGTGCGTCCTTCGGCAGCAGCACGCAAGCTCGCTGAGCAGGAGGGTGTAGAAATCAACACCTACTCAGTTATCTATGACGCTATCGACGACGTTAAGTCAGCCATGATTGGTATGCTCGACAAGGTGAAGAAGGAAGTTGTCACCGGTCAGGTTGAAGTACGTGAGGTTTACAAGATTTCTAAGGTTGGAACCGTTGCCGGATGTTATGTTACCGAGGGCAAGGTACACCGTGCCGACAAGGCTCGCGTCGTTCGTGACGGTATCGTGGTTCACACCGCCGAGATTGCAGCCCTCAAGCGCTATAAGGACGACGTTAAAGAGGTTGCTACTAACTTCGAGTGTGGTATCTCGCTTGTCAACTTCAACGACATCCAGCAGGGTGACGTGCTCGAGACCTTCACCGAGATTGAAGTTAAGCAGACTCTGTAATAATATTTACATAAGCATAATTGCCGTGTTGGGAATGCGTTCCTTGCGCGGCAATTTTTTGTTATAATAAAATAATGTATATTTTTCGTTAAATCACTACGGATTTAGTAATTTTGCATTTTAAAACAGAACGTCGGATAGCACGGCTCAAATGAACTCTCGGCATCCGGCTAACTTACTGCAAAGATGGAAAATAAAGATACAAAAAATGCCTTTGTGCGCCAGGTGGCAGAGCAGAAATACGAGTACGGCTTCACCACAGACGTGCATACCGACATCATAGAGAAGGGACTCAACGAGGACGTTGTGCGGCTGATTTCCCAAAAGAAGGGTGAACCGGAATGGATGCTCGAGTTCCGATTGAAGGCGTTCCGCCACTGGCAGACACTCGAACAGCCCACATGGGGACATGTTCACCTGCCCGAAATCGATTATCAGGCAATATCCTACTATGCTGACCCGCTCGCAAAGAAGCCTAAGGACGAGAAGAAGGAGATAGACCCCGAGCTGATGAAGACATTCGACAAGCTCGGCATTCCACTTGAAGAGCGCTTGGCACTGAGCGGAGTGGCTGTAGATGCCATAATGGACTCAGTGTCGGTGAAGACAACATTCACACAGCATCTTGCCGAGAAGGGCATCATATTCTGCTCAATCGGCGATGCCATAAAGAACCATCCCGACCTCGTGAAGCAGTATCTCGGTTCGGTAGTGCCGTATCGTGACAACTTCTATGCAGCGCTCAACAGTGCCGTATTCAGCGACGGTTCGTTCGTATATATCCCTAAGGGCGTGCGTTGTCCGATGGAGTTGAGCTCTTACTTCCGCATCAATGCCCGCAACACGGGTCAGTTTGAACGTACTCTCATCATTGCCGACGACGATGCTTACGTTTCGTATCTTGAAGGATGTACCGCTCCGATGCGCGACGAGAACCAGTTGCATGCTGCTATCGTGGAGATCATTGTCAACGATAACGCCGAGGTTAAGTACTCGACTGTGCAGAACTGGTATCCAGGCGATGAGAACGGCAAGGGTGGTGTGCTCAACCTTGTTACCAAACGCGGTGACCTGCGCGGTGTCAACTCAAAACTGTCGTGGACTCAGGTGGAGACAGGTTCTGCCATTACATGGAAATATCCATCATGTATTCTGCGTGGCGATGGTTCGCAGGCAGAGTTCTACTCAGTTGCAGTGACCAATAACTATCAGGAGGCAGACACTGGAACGAAGATGATTCATATGGGCAAGAACACCAAGTCGACAATCATCTCGAAGGGAATATCAGCCGGGCACAGCCAGAACTCATACCGTGGACTGGTACGTGCCACAAGCAATGCCGACAACGCCCGCAACTATTCATCGTGCGACTCGTTGCTGCTCGGTTCCGACTGCGGAGCACACACCTTCCCATATATGGACATACACAACGACACAGCTGTTGTGGAGCATGAGGCTACAACTTCAAAAATCTCAGAAGACCAGCTCTTCTACTGCAATCAGCGCGGCATACCGACCGAGCAGGCTGTAGGACTCATCGTAAACGGATACGCCAAGGAAGTGCTCAACAAGCTTCCGATGGAGTTTGCCGTTGAGGCTCAGAAACTGCTGTCGGTGTCGCTTGAGGGAACGGTTGGATAGCAAGAACAACCGTATGGTATAACCAAGAAAAGATAATAGTTATGGCTCGCATTATCATTTTGGCCGTATTCGTAGCATGTTCACTGGCTGCAATGGCTGACGATGGTGACATACCGCGCCGTTGGGCTGTAATAGCCGGAGGCAACTTGTCTTGCCCAACAATATCCAACAGCGACAAACCTAAGGCTGGCGACAACACAGCATCGTTCGGAGGCTTGACAGGAGGTGTACTCTTGGAGTATTATCTGCCCAATCCGCACTTCTGCTGACAGGTGGCTACAATGCGGAGACCGTTGAGTATTTCAGTGGCGACGTGTCTGCTGTGATGCGCAACATCACAGTCGGCACGCGCTGTTATCCTCTGTCGCAACAGTTTGTAATACAACCATACGCAGGACTCTCTGCCATGTGCAATGTGGGCGACAAGAACGGCCGTGGCCATATGGAGATGATAAGCGACGTTCACAGCTATCAGCGCGATTACAATGTGAGTTGTCCGCGCGCAAGTCTCGCTCCGTTCGTTGGTGCGGACATATATCTTTTTTCGTCGTTGGCTCTGGAACTGCAATATGGTTTCGCCCTCGCCCTCGACGGCAAAACCAGCATAAGTACTATCTACGACAACGGCAATACGGTGTATGCTACGCATTCCAACATGCATCGCCACAATGTACAGATAGGAATGAAGGCCACATTCCCATTCCGCTTTACTTCTGGCGACACCAACAACATCTTCGACTTGATATACATGGCTCTCGGAATATACGAACCCGATGAGCACAAGACGGAGAAACGCACCGTCCAACGGAGACGCAATCTGCAAAATGTGCTCAAGTCGTATTGAGGGGATTTGTGCTTTCACACATTATATAATAGAAAGAATTTTATGTATTGACATAATAATTTTACGATTTAAACATTATTTAACACATCTGTCTTTTATCAATATAAATAATATAACTATCTTTGCAAAAAACAATGTGAAACATTAAGTAAGTCATTTAATATGAAGCTTTGACGTAGAGTTTCTATGTATACGTTACAGAAGCACAAAGATAACGTATACCCGAATAAGATTCCTATTATAGTTTCAATTTTAGATTTGCCAGTTGAATTTTGTGTAATATAAAAGATATAAGAACATGAATAATAATTTTTTTAGTCCTTTAAAGAAGCCACTAACAGACGACATAATTTTATTATGTATAATGATATTAAATGGTGTTATAATGGTAGGATTAGTATATATATGTAATTCGTTACCACTGATATTATTACTTTCATTACTTATCGCCTTTATTAGTATCATTGTTTATTGCTATATAAAAAACAAAAAAAAAGAGTTTTATGAAGAAAATTAAAAAAATGTTTGTGGTATTTATGTTATGTAGTTTGGGGGCAATCACTCAATACACAACTCATAATACGCCTAAGATTTATGCGGGTATTGCTTATGCAGGCAATGCGAACAGAAATCAAGGAGCTATTATTACAGCTGCAGATGGCGTTACTCAGGTATGTCTTTATTATGCCTTGTTAGGTAGTGGTATTACAGGGGGAGCTTCATTGGCTTTAGGCTTGGCTGTTTCTGCTTAAACAAAAATCATATGATTTTGTATCGAAGAAGTACATTCATAATTGTGGCATTTGCTATATATGTATGTACTTTTTGTTTTTTCTTTAATATTGGCTCTTGTGATGGTGGTGATTATCAATTTAAAATAGACAAAACCATAGATGCTTTTAATGGTAATGCTGGAATTGTTCAAGAAAAAATGACGATGTTCATTCATATTTTGGAAAATAATGTTAAGTCTGTAATATTAAATTATTTAGGCATTATTACATTTGGCATCTATCCGGTATTATCCATATTTAAAAGTGCAGGTATTTTTGGCGTTATTTTTGGTTTCTCTACAATGAAGAACGGGGTTTATTATAGTCTTGCCCACACGCTTCCGCACTCAATTGAATTAATTCCGATTATCTTATCAGCAGCAGACGGGATGTACTTAGGGGTAAATGTAGGGTTAAATATCGTTACAGCAGCTAAGAGTAAAATTGATATTTCATCTTATTCCAAACGGCTATGTATATATTTGCTATTGATAGTATTAGCTGCATTTCTTGAAGTATTTGTATCCATGAATTTATGAAAAAATTTTTACCAACATTGATTGTGTTGACATTATGTATGCAATATTTGTTATTGTCAATTAACGCAAACGAATTTACAAAAGAATTGTTTGGGGACAATAATATACTGAGGATATTTGGACTTTTTAATAATTTGACGTTTTCCCTGTTTCCTGTAATGATTTTATTTTTCATTGTGGGAACAACAAAATATATGTTAGAGATATTTGATGAGGATAAAATTTCTTTATCGGAGGTTTATGTCATAGTTGGCAATGCATTAATATTCCCCTTAATAGGAATGTCTTTTTATATAACGTGTTTGTTCCTTAGGGATTATAAGGTGTCGTCTGTGGAAGATATTGAGAACTTGCATTTTATATTTGGATTGACAATAAAGGATTTTTGCTTATTTAATAGAGCATTTTGGCTATTGGCTTATTCCTTTATCTATTATAAACTTTGGCATTTCCAGAAAATAATCTGGTGGAAAGTGGCATTATCTTTAATTATTCCACTACTTTTAGTATCATTAATAGGAGTTATTATCACTTGAAAACTTTTTCGGAGGGGAACAAAATAGAATCGAAAGAAGTATTATCTCAAATTTTATGTTTACCTTTGCGATAAATCATTGGCAGAAGTGCTTTAGGAAAAGTTCTGTTACACCAAGATAAAATTTATAATAAAGAAAAACGAACATATATGCTACAAGTAAAGAACCTCCATGCCACTATCGCTGGCAAGGAAATACTGCGAGGCATCAACCTCACGATAAACGACGGCGAAATACACGCCATCATGGGTCCGAACGGTTCGGGCAAGTCAACCCTCAGCGCAGTGCTCACGGGCAACCCTCTCTACGAGGTGACCGAAGGCGAGGCGTGGTTCAACGGCAAGAATATCCTTGAGATGAAGCCTGAAGATCGTGCACACGAAGGAATCTTCCTCTCGTTCCAATACCCGGTGGAGATACCGGGCGTGTCGATGACCAACTTCCTTAAGGCTGCTGTCAACGAGAAGCGCAAGTATCAGGGTCTGCCCGAACTTAAGGCAGGCGACTTCCTGAAGCTAATGAATGAGAAGCGCAAGATTGTAGAACTCGACTCGAAGTTCACACGCCGCTCAGTAAACGAGGGTTTCTCGGGCGGCGAGAAGAAGCGCAACGAGATATTCCAGATGGCTATGCTCGAACCGAAGCTTGCCATTCTCGACGAGACCGACTCTGGTCTTGATGTAGACGCAATGCGCATCGTTGCCGACGGTGTAAACAAAATGCACAATCCTGAGACATCAGCCATAGTCATCACTCACTACGAGCGTCTGCTCGACATGATAAAGCCCGACGTGGTACACGTGCTCTATAAGGGACGCATCGTGAAGACTGCCGGACCAGAACTTGCCAAGGAGATTGAGCAGAGAGGATACGACTGGATTAAAGCAGAGATAGGAGAGAAGTAATAATGAACAGCGAACAACAATACATAGACCTTTATCGCGACACACGCGAACAAATCTGCGCACACAGCGCCGACGCATTGAACGCAGTGCGTGACGCTGCCTTTGCCGATTTCGAGCGCTTGGGTTTCCCGTCACGAAAGGTTGAGAGATATAAATATACAACTATCGACAAGCTCTTCGAGCCAAACTACGGATTGAACATCAACCGTATCGAAGTGCTAGTTGATCCATATAAGGCGTTTCGTTGCGACGTTCCTAATCTCAGTACATCGCTCTACTTCATAGTAAACGATCAGTTCCGTCAGACATTGCAGCCTAAGGAGAACCTCCCGGAAGGTATCGTAGTGGCGTCGCTTGTCGATTATGCCAAGCAGAATCCTGAGTTTGTTGCCAAATACTACGCCCGTCTGGCTAAGACCGACGAGGATGGCATCACAGCCCTCAACACAATGCTGGCACAGGATGGATTACTGGTGTATGTAAAGAAGGGTGTCGTAGTAGAAAAGACGGTGCAGGTGATAAACATTCTGCGCTCTTCGGTAGACCTGATGGTAAACCGTCGTGTGCTGATAGTTATGGAAGAAGGCGCTAACGCGAAATTCCTCTTCTGCGACCATGCTGCCGACGACAGCCAGTTCCTCACAACGCAGATTATAGAAGCTTATGTCGGAGCCAACGCTTCGCTCGAACTGTACTGCATGGAGGAAACTCACTACAAGAACACACGTGTTTCTAACGTATATGTTGAGCAACAGCGCGACTCCCGTTTCCATCATAACGTAATCACTCTGCATAATGGAGTCACCCGCAACCGTCTCGACGTGATGCTTAAAGGTGAAGGTGCCGAGTGCTGGTGCAATGGTTGCGTGATAGCCGACAAGACACAGCACGTCGACAACAACACGCTCATCGACCATCAGGTGAGTCACTGTACGAGTCACGAACTCTACAAGTATGTACTCGACGACAAGTCTACTGGAGCGTTCGCAGGTCGAGTTCTTGTGCGTCACGGAGCACAGAAGACTGTCAGCGAAGAGGTAAACCAGAACCTTTGCGCCACAAAGACAGCCCGAATGTACACCCAGCCGATGCTCGAGATATACGCCGACGACGTGAAATGCTCGCATGGCTCTACCGTAGGACAGCTCAATGATGCCGCATTGTTCTATATGCGACAGCGTGGCATCAGCGAGAAGGAAGCCAAACTGCTTCTCGAGTTCGCCTTTGTCAATGAGGTGATAGACCAGATACAGCTCGAACCTTTGCGTGATCGTTTGCACTATCTCGTAGAGAAGCGATTCCGTGGCGAACTGAGCAAGTGTGAAGGCTGTAAAATGTGCAAGTAAAAGGAAAAGTGAAAAGAGAAAAGTGAAAAATCCAAATGTTTAGAAGAATATACTATTCTCTTTACTATTTGATTTTTCACTTTTCACTTTTCTCTCTTCCCTTACCTACACCTCTCTTTCATTAGACTATTTGATATTTCACTTTTCACTTTTTCCTCTTCCATTACCAATATGTACGATATCAATAAAGTCCGCGCCGACTTCCCCATACTTTCGCACACCATCTACGACCGTCCGCTTGTATATCTCGACAATGCGGCTACGACACAGAAGCCATTGTGTGTGCTTGATGCCATGCGCGATGAATATCTCAACGCCAATGCCAACGTACATCGTGGCGTTCATTATCTGTCACAGCGTGCCACCGACCTGCATGAGGCGGCTCGTGAGACCGTCCGCAAGTTTATCAATGCTCCCAAAATCGAAGAAATCATCTTCACTCGCGGCACAACAGAGAGTATCAATCTTGTCGTTTCTTCGTTCTGCGAGGAGTTTATGCACGAGGGTGACGAGGTGATAGTGTCGGTGATGGAGCACCACTCCAACATCGTGCCTTGGCAGTTGCAAACTGCTAAGCGTGGCATTGCGCTCAAGGTAATACCGATGGACGACAGCGGAAAGCTCGATATGGAGACTTATGAGCAGCTCTTCAGCGACAAAACAAAGATTGTCAGCGTTGCTCATGTCAGCAATACGCTCGGAACCGTCAATCCAGTGAATGAAATCATCCGCATAGCACACGACCACGGCGTGCCGGTATTGGTAGACGGAGCGCAGTCGACTCCTCATTTTGCAGTAGATGTGCAGGCTATGGACTGCGACTTCTTTGCCTTCTCGGGTCATAAGATTTACGGTCCTACTGGCATTGGAGTGCTGTATGGCAAGGAAGAATGGCTCGACCGTATGCCTCCGTATCAGGGTGGAGGTGAGATGATAGAGAGTGTGAGCTTCGAGAAAACCGTGTTTGAGAAGTTGCCGTTCAAGTTTGAGGCAGGCACTCCTGACTATGTAGCCACTCACGGACTTGCAACAGCCATTGATTATGTGTCGTCTCTCGGTATGGACAACATCGCCCGACACGAGCACGAACTCACCGAATACTGCATGAAGCAGTTGGCTGAAATACCCGACATGCGCCTCTTTGGCACCACCGAAGACAAGGATGCGGTAGTTTCGTTCCTTGTCGGCGACATCCATCACCTTGATATGGGCACCCTGCTCGACCGTCTCGGCATAGCCGTGCGCACCGGTCATCATTGTGCCCAGCCCGTAATGGACCGTCTTGGCGTTCAAGGCGTGGTGCGAGCATCGTTCGCATTGTATAATACTAAGGAAGAAATCGACGCTCTTGTCGCTGGTGTGAGAAGAGTAAGTCAGATGTTCTGATACGCTTATTTACCGAATATTCATCAGGCTATGGCTTCAACCCATAGCCTGCACAAACTGCTTGACTATGGAACTCGAACATATTCTTTATTTAATGTACGGCATGTGCATAATGTTTCATCTGATGATGGCTTGGATATTCTGCCGTCGCAGTCTGCCGTTGTCCAAACGTCTGATAGGTGCACTCATGTTGTTGGTGTGCTTACAGTACATTAAGGACTTGCCGTTGGTGAGTTCTTTTTATGCTGACAATTGTTTCCACGACCGTGTGTTAACGTGTTTCGATATAGTCACCGTGCCGGTTTACGCCATGGTGTTGTTCGAGTTCTGTCGTCCAGGTTTTGTTACGTTGCGTCGTGGCTTACTGGCTGAGTTGCCGTTTCTGATATTCTCCTTATTATATATAGTCTTCGTCAACTCATTCTTTTTCTATGTTCTTATTGCAATGTCTATCGCCTACGGCACATGGTGTGCCGTGTGGACTCTGCGTGAATTGCCGGTCTATCATCGTCGGTTGAAGGAGGAGTATTCGTATGATGAAGAAATCAATCTGCATTGGCTTCGTGGAGTGATGCTGTTGTTCTATGTTATACTTACTGCATGGGTATATCAGGCACTGTTTCAAGGCTTTTTCTCCGACTTGATTTATATGATTACCTCATTGGTATCATGGTCGGTGGTCTGCTATTTCATCAACAGGCAGGATGTAGTGATTAAGGCGGTGGCGTGTGGAGGCGACAGTGAGTCTGCTGAGGTGCAAACTTCAGGGGTGCAGACGTTCTCCCTGCCCTCCGAAACCGAATCGTCTGTTCCTTCTGCCGTGATCACTTCTGCCGATGTTCAGATAGCGCAATGCATACAGAAGGCGTTCGAAGAAGACAAGGTCTATCTCAATCCCAAGCTTCGTCTTTCCGATCTTGCAGACAGCATAGGCACTAACCGTACCTATATGAGCCAGTATTTCAATCAGACATGCGAACAGTCGTTCTACGAATACGTCAACGATTACCGCATCCGACATTCAATGCAGTTGATGAGTGACACCGACCTTACTCTTGAGGTAGTGGCTGAGATGTCGGGATTCAATTCGCTGTCAACCTTCCGTCGTGCTTTTATCCAGAAAAACGGGTGCAGTCCACAGCAATATCGTAGCGAAATGGCTCTATAGGTGTCTCATATGCTACGCTTCGCACCGAAATAGCAATCGGACTCCGATTTGGATGCACGTTTTGAGAGTCGCTTTTTTACCGTTTGGTATATTTTTTTACATTTTGACAAGTGCTTATTCCGAAGATTTTTATAACTTTGCTACCGCTGTTAAGACGTATAATACGTGTATAAGTATATACTGAAGAGTGACACAAAAACTATCAATATATATAATGTCCGGATGTCGCATGGCGGCCACGGGCAGAACACACGATTTAAATATTAATTGACGGAAACTATTAGGTATTCAGAAAAAGTAGAATTGCAGATTAGGTTCTACAATGCGATAGTATTAAAAAAGGTTTTTTGGAAATAGAAAGATTAAGTAAAAGCAGTTTGTAATTGTTTGATAATGACAATTTGAAGTGGGTCGTTTGGCAGTGATGCCGGGCGGCCTTTTCTTTTTGTATGCAATTACACTTAATTCACCCGAATAATTTGGCTGTTTCGAATTTTATTGCGTAATTTGCGCTTAATAACGTAACAAAAATCTACAATGCAATATACTATTAATGTCAGGGGGCAGCTTATTGACCTCTCCCAGCCCATGGTTATGGGCATACTCAACGCCACCCCCGACTCGTCCTATAGCGGTTCGCGCAAGCAGACCGAGGCAGAGATAGCCGACCGCGCCAACCAGATCATTGCCGAAGGCGGCCGAATCATAGATGTCGGAGCCTTCTCGACACGTCCCGGAGCCGACGTTGTGAGCATGGAGGAGGAGACGGCACGCCTGAAGCGTGCCCTTCAGATAGTGCGCCGTGAGCAGCCCGATGCCATAGTCAGCGTCGACACCTATCGTCCGCTTGTGGCACGTAGATGCGTTGAGGAGTTCGGAGCCGACATGATCAACGACGTTTCGGAGGGCGGTCTGACTGGAATTGTAGGTCAGGCGATACACGAAGAGGGCGATATGTTCGAGACTGTAGCGCGCCTTGGCGTACCTTATATATTAATGTCGGTGCAGCCAACGCTCGAAAAGATGATGCTCGGCTTTGCCGAAGAGGTGCAGCGACTGCACAGCTTGGGTGCCAAGGACATCATACTCGACCCCGGCTACGGCTTCGGCAAGACGCTTGAGCAGAACTACGAAATTATGAAGCATTCGGAGCGGTTGCTGGAATTCGGTCTGCCCGTGCTCGTGGGCATATCGCGCAAGAGCATGATATACAAGCTCCTGGGAGGCGACCCAACCACATCACTCAACGGCACCACAGTGCTCAACACCATATCGTTGCAGAAGGGAGCCTCAATACTTCGTGTACACGATGTGAAGGAGGCTGTAGAAGCAACACAGTTGCTTCGGAAGTTTTGAATTGTGAATTATGAGTTTTGAATTGTCGGCTTTCAGCCGATTGTGAATTATATAATTCTGATTTAAGAGTTGCTTATATAATAATGTATCTAATAATTCAAAATTCAAAGCTCAAAATTCAGAATTGCGGTAGCATACCGCAAAAATTCAAAACTCAAAATTCAAAACTCAAAATTCAGAATATATGTTTGCATTCGGAATAAAAGACATCATCGACATATTGCTTGTCGCCTTGATGCTCTACTACATCTACCGTCTGATGAAGGAGAGCCGTTCGCTCAATGTCTTCATCGGCATTATCGTGTTCGTAATGGTGTGGCTCTTCGTGAGCCAGGTGCTTGAGATGCGGCTCCTTGGTGCCATTATGGACAAGTTGGTAAGCGTGGGTGTAATCGGCTTGATAGTGCTCTTTCAGGAAGAGATACGCCGATTCCTTTACTCGCTCGGTGCCCATCAGCGCTTCAAGCAGTTTACGCAGCTGTTCATGGTAGGCGGCAAGGACAAGAAGAAACTCATCGACAAGGAGACCATCATGCCCATCGTGCTGGCGTGTATAGATATGTCGCGCGGCAAGGTAGGCGCCCTCATGGTAATAGAGCGTGGCGTGCGTCTTGACGACATCGTTGATACGGGCGACCTTATCGATGCTCGCATCAACCAGCGGCTTATCGAGAACATCTTCTTCAAGAATTCGCCGCTGCACGACGGAGCCATGATCATCACTGGCAAGCGCATACGTGCCGCCGGCTGCATTCTGCCCGTTGCACACAACCACGACATTCCCAAGGAATTAGGACTGCGCCATCGTGCCGCACTCGGCATTTCGCAGGACAGCGACAGTATAGCCATAGTAGTGTCAGAAGAGACCGGAGGCATCAGTGTGGCGATAAAAGGCGAGTTCCAACTGCGTCTTTCGGCAGAGAAACTGGAGAATATACTCTCTAAAGAGATGAACTTTTAAAATAAATGAGTTACGCACGGCGTAACTCATTTATTTTTACTAATTTTGCAAAGTCAATGTGACAAAATAACCAAATACGGATTATTAAAAACTAAAGTTATTCCACATAATTATGAACTTACTTGAACACATCGTTGCGCGCGCCAAGAGCGACAAACAGCGCATCGTGCTCCCCGAGGCTACCGAGGAGCGTACACTTAGAGCAGCCGACCGCGTATTGGCCGACGACATTGCCAATCTTATCCTCATCGGCAACCCTGAGGAAATCAAGACACTCGCCGAGAAGTGGGGTCTCCACAACATCGACAAGGCAACAATTGTCGACCCAGAGAACAATCCCAAGGCCGAGGAGTATGCCACACTGCTTGCCGAACTGCGCAAGAAGAAGGGTATGACCATCGAGCAGGCTCGCGAACTCGTGAAGAACCCGCTCTATCTCGGTTGCATGATTATCAAGACCGAGGGTGCAGACGGTCAGATTTCAGGTGCATTGAGCACAACTGGCGACACACTGCGTCCTGCCTTGCAGATTATCAAGTGCGCCCCGGGTGTGACATGTGTCAGCGGTGCAATGCTTATGCTTACCCACGAGCACCAGTATGGCGACGACGGCATCATCGTTATGGGTGACGTAGCCGTAACACCGGTTCCTACAGCCGACCAGCTTGCTCAGATTGCTGTATGTACAGCACAGACTGCACGCTCGGTTGCCGGCATCCAGGACCCACGCGTTGCTATGCTCAGCTTCTCGACAAAGGGTTCAGCCAGCCACGAGGTAGTTGACAAGGTTGTTGAGGCTACACGCTTGGCTCACGAGATGGCTCCTGAGCTCAAGCTCGACGGCGAGCTCCAGGCCGACGCAGCACTCGTTCCTGCAGTAGGCGAGAAGAAGGCTCCAGGCTCACCGATTGCCGGTCACGCCAACGTACTCGTTGTTCCAAACCTCGAAGTAGGCAACATCTCTTACAAACTCGTGCAGCGTCTCGGCGACGCCATTGCCATCGGTCCGATCCTCCAGGGTATCGCACGCCCGGTCAACGACCTTTCTCGTGGTTGCTCAGTAGAGGATATCTACTACATGGTAGCTATCACAGCTTGCCAGGCAATGGATGCAAAGTAATAACGCAGATGCGTTATTACAATTTTGAGTTTTGAGTTTTGAATTTTGAATTATCGGCAAGCCGATTTTGAATTTCCCAATTTTGAATTGGCAGGAAGCGCCTTACGCCTATGAGTGACTTTGGTAAACTCTTGGAAGAGAAGTGTATGAACTTCTCCATTCGTATAATCGGATTGTGCAAATTTCTGAACGAAGAAAAGCACGAATACCGAATTGCCGACCAGATGTTCCGAAGCGGAACAAGCATTGGCGCAAATGTAGCTGAGGCACAGTGTGCCATAAGCAAGAGCGATTTCATTGCAAAACTCTACATCTCTTTAAAAGAGGCTAACGAAACTCTTTATTGGCTGCGCCTTCTGCAAAGAACGCAGTTTATTAACAACAGGCAGTTTGAGTCTGTAAATAATGATTGTGAAGAACTAAAGCGTATGCTTGTATCCATCACAAAAAAGATGACAGACAAAGGTGATCGACCAAATCAAAAATAAATAAA